>CAVSAA010000001.1:0-194749 GCA_963725855.1 Candidatus Bathyarchaeota archaeon
GCTGAAGCCGATGGAGACCAAGCGACTCCGCGACAAGGGCCAGAAGATCACGCTGCTCAATGAGGCACAGTGTCGGCGCCTCGTGGGGAGGCGTTGAGTCGGCCCGCGGTGCCAGACCCATTCCATAGGGACGGGCGACGCCCGTCGGGTGGCTTGCCAACCGAAGCTCGTTGGAGGTGAAGGGGAAGGCGGCGGAGTCGGTCCGACCTTCGCAACGGTCCGCGTGGATAGGTGCTCCCGCCGCTTCGGCGGGACAGACTTCGCCAGTTGCCTGGCTTGCCTAGCCGAAGCTCACCGGAGGTGAGTGGCAAGCCGACGGTGAGCGAAGGCTGGTGCGGAAGAGGGGATTCGAACCCCTACGCCCTTGCGGGCGCCAGCCCCTCAAGCTGCCGGGTTATGTACTAACTGCTGATAATAAAGCACTTACACATGTAAGCGTTTGACACACATTTGACACCCATTTCCTGCTATTCTTCCCGGCGTGGAACAGCCGCCAAAAGCACCAAAACGACGCCGCCAGCGAACCATCACCGTTCGGAAGCTCTTTGAGGGACGGCTCCGAATCGAGCAGCGTCCACCCCGACGCGCCTACTACGCTCGCGTCTGTATTCAGGGGAAGCTCATCGTCAAGAGCACCGGGGAAACGACCATCGCCGCAGCCAGACGGGTCGCAGGGGATTGGTATCGGGATCTGCTCGCCAAGGCACGACTGGGAGAGCCCATCCACGGGCGGACGTTCGCGGACGTCGCTGAGAAGTTCCTAAGTATCAGGACGAGGTGGGGCACGTCTCGGAAGGGCAGCGGGGCAACTACCACGACAAGTGGAGCGTCCTGAAGCCATATCTGGAGGCGGTCAAGCTGTCGGATATCAACCTCCAGTTCCTTGAAGACCTGCGGGAACGTCGGTTCCAGCAGTCCGTGGCGCACGAGAAGCCGGTGTCCGCCAGCACGCTCAAGAAGGATCTGATCTTCATCCGTCTGGTTCTCAAGCACGCGATTGACCGAGAGCATTGTCTGGAGCACCTCCCGACGTTCCCGTCGTTCGGGCAACAGAAGTGGAAGATCGTGCCGAATCCGCGCCCCTTCTTGACGAAGGCGGAATACGACACGCTGAAGGCGGTCGCCTCTACACGCATCCGGGAAGCTGACAATCCCCGCGTGAGGGAGCAGCGACAGGAACTCTACGACTTCATCCTCATGTGCGTAGGTGCCTGTCTGCGGGTGGACGAGGCACGGAACCTGCGATTCAAGGACGTGGAGATCACGCGGCAGAACGGGGAAGAGGTGCTGCGGCTTCAAGTGCTCGGGAAGCACTCACCGGACGGTCAGACGACGGAAGACGGGTTCGGCATGTATGGCGCCGTCCCCGCGTTTCGGCGCATCCGAAAACGGCGATCCGAGGCGAAACCGGACGATCCGCTGTTCATTGATCACCACCGGGACGGGTTCCGTGAACTCTTGGAAGCGTGCGGGATGCGGGAGACGGAACACGGGAAGCGGGATCTCAAGTCCTTGCGCCCGACGGGGATTTCCCTGCGCTTGGACCTCGGTCCGACCAATCCCGACTTCCGCGCGCTCGCGAAGGTGGTTCGGACATCGCCGGAGATGATTCACAAGTTCTACGACCAAACGCACCCGGCGGACCTGCTTGACCGGGTGATGGGGTTTCGAGACACAAAAAGGGGGCGAAGAGCGGCTTAAGGTCCAGCGCCCGGGAGAAACTGCGCAAAGGGACACCGAGCTGACACACTCAACGGAACGTCAGAACGCTCAACGACAACCCCCGCGCCCAGAAGTCAGCGAATAGTGGAGGTGAAGCGGCTTCCCACCCACTTGCACGCCGTTCACTCTGACTTCGGTACAGCTGGCATTAGGTATGCGCGCCAGACCCTTCGAAATGCGTCCGTGAGCGCCTTATCCATCGGATGCTGCTCATGCCGCCTCCTTCGCAAGTCGGTGCAATTCGTCCAGTTCTTCGACAAGGCGCGGCGACCCATGCTTGCTGAGGTAGCGCATCTTGTGTTCAACGAGCGCAGCCGCAGGGTAAGGATCCTGCGCGCCCCGCCCCGCAATCTGCTCGCGTAGAAACCGCTCACCCTCCTTAGCGAAGCCGAAAGCAGTGACCGCATCGACCTCGCAGTACGCGCGCTTCAGAAAGAGCACACCCATGTAGTGCCACGCCTGGTAGTTGTCACGGATCCCAAGCGACTGGCGAAGAAAGTTCTCGCCTCGGTCGAAATTGTCGAAGTAGACCTCGGCTCTGCCGCGTTGCAGCCAGTACAAAAAGTTCCATCCGTAGAGACCTTGAAGCTGCTCGTACAGGGAGTTTATCGTCTCGTACGTGTCCCCGAATGCAAACTGCAAATCGTCGAAGTTGATGAGCCCATGAAACGCTTGGTATGGGAGTTCGGCGCGCAATCGTCTCCGGGGTGATATCGCCCGCGATTTGCAGCAAATTTGCTTGTTTGTCAGATTGAAGAGGACCCATTACACGTTTTTAGTCAATGCAAACCTGACGCCGTCTACATTTTGTACCGAAAGGCGATTTGATCCACCCATTGCCGCAAGACATTATTTAAGAACTACTCGATAAGCTTCTATAAGTCTGAAAGTGAAGGCAAAAGAACGCTTAAACACTCAAATGTAAATGTCCCCTTAGGATTCAAGCATCCGACACTATTTCTTAGAACCTGTAGGGCCCTCTTAGCTAAGTTCAATTACTTGAACCCGACCCTTAGAAAAGTCTTCTATCCCAAGCTTTCTGTGTTGTATTTAGAGGTTAGCAGCAAGTGCAATCTCAACTGCAAGATGTGCACCTATAAGAAAGAACACATTGCCACAGGCTTTATGTCATGGGACTTGTTCAAAAAATGTTCCGATGAAGCCTTAGCTCTTAATGTCGGGGAGATTTGTTTGCATTTTGGAGGCGAGAGCCTTCTAAATCCACAGTTTAAAGAATACCTAAAATATGCCGTTAAAAGACAAAGTAATGGCGGTACTCAGTGGGTCTCTTGGATAAGCAATGGCATACTTTTTAACGAGGCTATAGCTGACTTAGCATTTGATTTAAAAGTCGATGCGATTGGATCAACTTGACGACGCTTTGTTTCAAGGAAAAGTCGACTACATCGCAAAAGTGGCTAAGAATGAAAAAGAAATATGCGCTCTAATCAAAGCAGGATTCGAGTACGTCCCTGACTTTCATGACTCAAAAGTATTCAAGAAAAGGAAATAAGAGCATGAAACATCAAACCGACCGAAAAGCATCGCCAGTCTACACCCCCTTACTTTTACTTATAAATGGTGCAGGGGGTTAGCTTGACGCCGTCGTTTAAACCGTCGTTACAACATTATCCAAAAAACAGGGGTAGGTCGGATTGAGCTTACCCTGAAATGGTCTGAATCTTCTTTCTTAAAACTTGAAGGTTTCAGTCTTTACCTAAGTCCAAGACTATGATGAGTCCGCTGGGTCTCAGACCCAAATCAGACTGTGTCAAAACTCAACGCTAAAGCCTAAGAGCATTTAGCATCAAAACGATTCTCTGCAAGTCTCTTTTACTTGCCTTCCTCTTTTCTACTTCTTAATCATATTCATTATCGTTCCAACTCCAAAAATGTTGATTACTCGTCTCATGTTGTAAGCAAGCATCGTAAACCCCACTTCTCCTTTAACCTTCCTAAATCCCTTCAACAGTAAATAACCCTGATTAAAAGCCCGCTTGATGGTTCCAAACGGATGCTCAACAATCGTCCTTCTTAAACGACACTTCTCTTTGCCTTCAGAAGTCTCCAATCTCGCCCTAAGTCGATCAACAGCCCCATCAAACTCTCCTCTAAACATATACCTTCCACGCCTATTCCTTGTACACTTACTTCTAACAGAGCAGTAAGAGCAAAGCGTTGTCCGATACAATCTGCCTTTTAAACCGCCTTCTCGACCGCCCTGCTTCCAAAAAGGCATCTTATTTCCAACAGGACAAACGTACACATCTTTACCTGGATTGTAGAAAAATCGGTCGGAATAAAACTCGTGTTCGGGAACCCCAATCCTCTTGTACGGGTTCAAAGAAGCCGGAATAGGCATGAAAACCCTAATCCCATTAACCTCACAATCAAAGACATCTTTCTCAACGTAAAATCCCTTATCGCTCAAAACATCCAGTTCATCAACACCCAAAGTCACCTTCGCCGATAACGCATCTCTAATGAGTTGGTGATGATCAGTCGAGATATTTATCACATCATAATCAACGATAAGATGCTGCTTGGCATCAACTGAAGTTTGAACGTTATATCCAACTTCAAGCCGTTGACTGTCAACTCGCATCAAACGACTATCTGGGTCCACAAGTGAAATCTCCTTCTGGCCCGTTACCTTCATTTGATCTTGAAGCTGCTCGTATCGCTGCTTTTCTTCTTCAAGTTTGTATATTTTCTCCTTGAGTTCATCGACATTGACGCTTTCATCTTCAGTTGAATCAGCCATATCGTTTTGATCCATTTCTTTGAGGTACTCGGCTATCTTTTCCTCTGTCTGCTTGATTCTTAAAGAGACTGTTTTCTCATTGAGATTATTGCTTCTTGAGTTGACAGCCCTGAATTTGGTGCCATCAATAGCTACTAGTTGAGCACAATAAAGATCCAAGCTCCTGCAGAGATACACAAATTCTTTGAACACTCCTTTAATGCAGTCTACATTGTCTTTTCTGAAGTCAGCAATAGTTTTGAAGTCTGGAGCCAACTTCTTCATGAGCCACATGACCTCAACGTTACGGTGGCATTCCTTCTCTAGTTTCCTGCTAGATCTCACCTGGTTTAGGTAGCCATAAACGTAGAGCTTGAGCAGATCTGACGGGTTATAGGAAGGTCTTCCCGTGTCAGCGGGGATTGAGTGCTTGAATCTGAGCTTTTCCAGGTTAAGACTGTCTACAAAAGCGTCGATAAACCTCACAGGGTTTTCTTTTTCAACATACTGATCGATAGTATTGGGAAAGAGTACTGTTTGGTCTCTGTGGGTTCCGCTTACGTGTTCGCTCATGACTTTTCAGTTGTTATGAAGCTAGCTTTAAGCTTAACGGTAAATAGCGAGGACAGAAAAAGACTTTTCACACAGTCTGAAATGGGTTCGGAACCATTAACATTAGTAATTGGAATAATTGCTGTGCGTTGGAAGAAGGATTCTCGCTACAATTTATCCACAAAAGATTGCTGACTACACAATTATCTTTTTTACCTCTTTTAGGTTCATGAGACCTATTCAGAATCATGAAAAAAGCGTAGCCAAAGTGATAAAATGTTCGTTTGAAGTATAACCAGCAACTTCTTTAGCAAACCTTGTCAGAAATTCAGGAAGTTAATCTGATGCTACGTACAATCTTTGCGGGTTTGAAAGGCTCTTTTAATTTTGAGAAATCGATAGTTGAGCGAATTGCATTTCAGGATGAAGTTGACCAAAAGATTCTTAATTTACTTTTTGAAGCTGGCTCTCCCGGTCTATTGCTGAAAGAATTAGCGACAAAACTTGAGAACTGAAAAGTCACTCGTCATCAGATTAGTAGGAGACTTTTGAGGATGAATAAACGTTTGGAAAGAGAATTTGGTGAGCATCTTGTGGAAAAGCGAGGTTGGCATTGGGCACTCACAAGCTTTATGGTGGAGGCGATGGGTGACACAGAAATCTCTAAACCAATGATTGATTAAGGGTATTTTATTTTATAACAAAATTTAAATGTATATATGGCTTATTTATCGTAAAGCAGTGGTACCCTTATGAGTCTTGATTGGAAAAAATGGACAAAAAATGACTTACTGTTTGGAATTCTCCTTCCTATAATCGCAGTTTTCGTAATTGTACTTGTTTCAAAGCTTCCCTCCCTGTTTGGTGGAGGTTTTGGCATAGTTACAGGATTAACAATGGAAATTGCAGAACTTGTCGTCATAGTTGGCGTTCCCTTAGCCCTAGGTTTACTATGGAATCAGTGGGCCGGTGGAGCCTCAGGTTTCCTTATGGGTACATTTTACGCATTGTATTGGTCAAATAGCTTCCATGGAATTTCTGGTTCAGGGACAGTTCTATTGGCGTATATTGTGAGCCCAATGCTAATCGGCTACATGGCAGGAGCTCTAAATAAGCGGTCAGACAACTTCAAAAGAATATTGATTTCTGCCCTTGTTGCTGCTACAATTGGAGGAATAGTGATGTTTAGCGTATTCCAAATGTCCTCGGCAAATGTAGTCACAGGAACAATTGGATTTGCCCTAACGGTCTTGGCACGTATGCTCGCCGCTGTATTGACCGCTGTTGTGGTTAAAGTTTTCTTTTGGTATGGCATGGGCGCCAAGAAAAGCTAGATCCTCAATAGTTTTTTTCTATTGAGTAAGTAGGCCTTCTTTACAATTTTATTGGAGTTAGCATTTTTTCTAATTGTTTTTTTGTTTCAGAATTCTCTCTTGACAAGAGAGGAGGGCATTCTTGTAGTGCTTTCTCACCTAGGATAAGTTTTGTTGCAAAGACAAAGCAGCTTTGTTCAAAACATTCTTTACAATCGGTTTTGGGGAGCTTTTCATAAAGTTTCATGGCATTCAGTGTTCTTTTGGATTCGACAAGTTCTCTGTCAGGTTTTTCATGCGTCATTAAGTAAACATGCGAACGATTTATGAGATTTCTTAGTTCTTCTACCAACGTTTCAGCCAGCTGTCTATCCTTGACATGAGTCATGCTTATTCTCCCGCTTGAAAAGATCGTCACTATGCGCTCTTGGGTTTTGTAAGTTAAAGCTCCTATTTTCTCAGAAAAATTAGCGTTAGGAATTACAAGATATAGAATTAAAAGAATTTCATCAATAGTCCTATCTGCTTGCGCTAGGAATTTTATCCCATTAGCCTCAACTGTGCACGGCATTATTTCTTTGATTTCTATTTTTTTAACGAAAACCTCAGGAAAGAATAGAGACATAAAATCGTTGTCGCTCATTTTCAGTCTACTGTGCCAAAGCCCTTATGACTGGTTTATTTAATTAGGAACAGCCATATTATTATTTGGGGAACTGTGGTGGGTAATACTTCTTGCGATAAAAAAAGTTGCATTAACTATAAAGAAGGATACTGTGCGTTAACTGATCATGAAAAAGTTGGTGCTGCCTGCCTTGACTTTGAGGATGCAACGGATTCTCTGAGATTAAAGGCAGATGCAATAAAAGGGACTTTAGGCTAAACACAAAGTGTTCAGCTGCCGTTTATAACTATTTTTTTACTGGCGAAGCGGTAATTCCGCATTTTGCTATTGTCTTTTTGATATCGTCGGTTGAAACAATAGATGCGTCAAAAGAGATTTTTAGCCAGTTTGAGATTGGGTTGATGTTGTAGGTTTTTACGCCTTTTAATGCTTTTAGCTTCTTTTCTACGATTTTAGCTTCGCAAGAGCAGCCCAGACCCTCTAGTTTGAATGTAACTTCTTCATCTTTGCTTTTGTTTTCCATGATTTTACTCTCCAGCTATTTCAATCGCTTTTGAAATACTTTTCTAAACTTAAATATGTTTTGATGTTTTTTGGTGGCAAGCTATTTATAGGCGCTAAGGAAGGTATTTCAATGTAATTTGAAATAGGTTTGTAAAGTTCGGTGGAATAAATTGGAAACTGCAAAAATTCGCATTGAGGGAATGGAAAACCAAGAAGAAATTCAGTTAATTTTACAAAAAATAAATGCCTTACCCGGAATAAGTGGCTTAGCCATCGACGAGTCCACGCATCAGCTTGATTTTTCATACGACCCCTCAATGGTCAATATTCAAGATGTCATTCGATCAATCTCAGAAACAGGCATGAAAGCCTCAGTAATCCGGTCCAAAAGTAAGTTGAGTTCATGGTGGAAAGAAAAACAGCAGCTTGCTCTTGTCGGGTGTGGCGTAACCACTCTTGCAACCTTTCTTTTGGGGTTAACGATTGTTCCTCAAAATTACACTTTCATTGGATACATCATCGCAGTTCTTGTTGGAGTCTATTATCCTGCCAAAAAAGCCTTAATTGCATTAAGATATCTAACTGCCACTATTCATCTTCTCATGCTAATTGGTTCCGTTGGTGCGTTAGTGCTTGGCATGTGGGCTGAAGCTGCTATTTTGATATTCGTTTATTCTTTGGGTGATGTTCTTGAATCTTTTGCCGTTGATAAAGCAAGAGGCGCCATACGATCTCTAATGAACTTAGCCCCAAAACAAGCGTTGGTTCGTAAAGATGGGAAAGAAATTATGCTTTCTGTTGATGAAATAAACGTCGGAGACTTGGTAATTGTAAAAGCCGGCGAAAGAATCCCAGTTGACGGAACAGTCCAGACAGGTTCTTCGTTCGTAGACCAATCCACCGTCACAGGAGAGTCTTTTCCAGTAACTAGAAACGTTGGAGATATGGTGTTTGCTGGAACAATTAATCAGAAGAGCTTCCTAGAAGTAAGAGTGGGTAAACCTGCAAGCGAAACAATGCTCTCAAAAATAATTTATTCGGTCGAAGAAGCTCAAGCTAAGAAAATATCTTTCCAACGCTTTTCCGATAAATTCGCAAACACTTACACGCCTGCTATGTTTGTGCTCGGAATAGCTATTGCAGTTATTCCACCCTTGCTACTTGGCGCAGAATGGATGCCGTTCATTCTCAGAGGATTAGTTGTTTTTGTTGTTTCTTGCTCTTGTGGCTTGGCTCTATCCGTTCCTGTAGCCGTTGTGGCAGCTATGGCAAATGCAGCTAGAAAAGGCGTAGTGTTTAAGGGAGGCGCGTATTTTGAAGCCGTTAAAAAAGTTAAGGTAATAGCATTCGATAAGACAGGAACACTTACTATTGGTCGACCCGAAGTCACTGACATTATTAGCTTTGATAAACATTCCAAAGCTGAGTTGTTAACCCTTGCTTCGAGTATAGAATGTCGATCCGGTCATCCTCTGGCTGACGCAATTGTAAGAAAAGCTAAGGAAAGCAACATTTCAACTGAAGCTAATCTTGAGGAATTCGCAGACGTTACCGGAAAAGGTGTTAAAGCAAAGATTAATGGACAACAATGCTTTGCAGGGAGTGCACGCTTTCTGCAAGAAAATGAAATCTCAACACGCGAAAATCAAGACCAAATTGCTGAACTAGAGAATCAAGGAAAAACTACAATACTTATTGGGCAAAACGGTAAGTTGTTGGGTATTTTAGCGATTGCAGATGCATTAAGACCTGGCGCCAAAGAGACTCTGAGCATTATTCGAAAACAGGGAACCAGAACCGTGATGCTAACAGGCGATAACGAAAGATGCGCCAAGGCAATTGCGGCACAGGCAGACGTGGACGAATACTACGCTCAACTGCTACCCGAAGACAAGGTTAGAGTTGTTAAGGAACTGAAGGAGAAGTATGGCTCAGTAGCAATGGTTGGAGATGGAGTAAACGATGCACCCGCTATGGCCGTGTCTAATGTTGGTATAGCTATGGGCGCTGCTGGAACAGATGTCGCTATTGAAGCAGGCGATATAGTCTTGATGTCTGATGACCTTTCAAAAATAAATTACGTTCGAGAATTAAGCCGAAAGACCGTCAACAACATCAAACAAAACATTGCCATTTCACTGATAAACATCGCCTTCATGGTTACTGCAGCATTGCTTGGCTACTTAGGTCTTGTCACAGGATTGCTTCTTAATGAGATAAGTGCTCTTGTCGTAATAGGAAATGCGCTCAGGTTGTTAACAAGCAAGAATACGTTTGAATCATTCAAAGGTAAAAAGCTGAATTAGGTTTTTTCTCTACGATGAGTTGGAACCTAATTAAGCGTCCTCTTTTTAATTATCACTTCATTTTATGTATTAGACCTTAGTACCTATTATTTTACTAATTTTTCACCGTAGATTTACCACTATTAGATCAGACTTCAGATAAACAGTTTTCCAGATATACGAAAATTAACTAACCCACAAACTATGTTAGTCATAACGTCGTAACGTTTAAGGCGATTCCTAAACTCATCTCCAAATATACGAAACTTTTTCACCCGACTATTCGTATGCTCCACAACCACCCTCTCCTTTGAAAGCGCCCTGTTGAACGTTTTCTGCTCCACTGAAAGCTCAGGACCCCTCATGCCCCGTTTGCCTCGCCCAGGATTCTTCCTCTTGACTGGCAACGCACAGTTCAGATTAGGATAATCATCCTTTACTCCAAGATAACCCAAATCCAAATCTAAACAGACCCTGTCTGGCAAATGCGGATGATTACGTTTATACAGGGCGTAATCATGCATGCTGCCCTTAACATGACTGGTCTTATGAACGATGAGTCCTTGTTTGTTCACGGTTAGCTGAGTCTTAACGGTATGTTTCTTTCTTTTGCCGCTGTAATGCGTCTTTTGCTTACGCTTGCCATGTGGTCTTGGGATTTCCTGCTCAGTTGCATCTAAAAAAGCCTTAAAACCTGGAAACAATGCTTCAATTTCATCAACTGTTTCTAGCCGTTTAACTTTGTCATGTTCCAGCTTTGGCAGCGGTAGAACCTCGCTTACTAGTGGTTTTAGTTTTCTTATGTTTTTGAGTACGCTGGTTTGGCTAACGCAGAAGAGATAGCCTAGCAGAGTTGATGATGTGTACATGTGGTAGTAGATTAAAAGTATTAGCAATCTGTCTGTTAGAGAGAGGTTGTAGGGGTGACCTGCGCCGATTGCTCTTTTTCTGTTGTCTCTTGCAAGTCTTTTTTGCTCGTAGGAGGTGTATTTCTCGTTTATCTTTTGGTTTAAGGTGTCGAATTCTTGTACTGTGAGGCCCGAGAAATTCCTGAAATGTTGGGGATTTTTGGATAATACACTGTAATTTAACATGCAAACAGCCTAAAAGGCAAATATTGCAGCTCTACGCTAATAAAACCTTCGTTTTAGCGCTAAAAACCTAATAGGTACTAAGGTCTATTTTTTAATTCTATCGAGAGTGCCTCTAGAAAACAATTGATGTATGCTTGGGTTTTTCCAAAGTTTACAGAAGTTAATGCTGTGACTGGAGTTTCTGCGCTAACGGTAACACGACTCATTTTATCAGAAACGACTTTTGACTCAATTGATAGTACTGTAGCGCAAGATAAGAAGCATAACTCTTTTGTTTTAGCCTGAATACGGCGAGTTGATTCATCAACTGTCTCTATTGTCCATCCAAAACAGGTAACAGTTTTTTTAATAGTTTCCGATATTATGTTCAGAGGAAAATCTATTTCTACTGTTTCTTGTTCGTCATGCAAATATGCCATTCTATGCACCGTCAAACGCGATTTAGATTGATCGCCCTTTTTCTGTAATGGAGTAAATCTTCCAGTTTTTCTTTTTATATGCTGTAATCAATCCAGCTTCTTCTAGAACCATGAGGTGGTAAGAGAGCCTGGAATCAGAAATTTTGATTAAAACTTTGACGACACAGGGACATAAATCGCATTGTCTGATCGCTTTAAGGATTGTTAGTCTTGTTTTATCTGAAAGAATTCTATGTAACTTGACTTCGCTGTCGATTTCACTAGGCTTAATTACGTTTAAGATACGATCTAAGCCACCGATTTCTGCAATTGCTTCTTTGACCTCTTCGGGCAAAACAGCCGATTTAGGTTTTGAGCTTTTTGTTGTCATCTGTTATCATTGGGAGCTAGAGTCTTCTTCCTTGATAAAAACTACGGTATACTGATTTCAAAATAGGATTCAGCTGAATGCTTAATCGTGATTATAGTCCGCAAAAATCTCAAGTTACATTTCTTTCGGATTAAGACGCGATTACTTAGCAAAAATATTAAAATCTAAATATTGATATAACCTTTGCTAGGTGGTTACCATTAAACAGCGAACAATTCTATGGTTACTTATTGTAACCTTACTTGCTGTCTTAGTTATTGGCAACTATTTTGTTGGACCCGCCAATTCATGTTATGGACCACAAATAACCTCAGACATAGACAAAACGGAAGTCAGCATCAATGATACAGTCACGGTGACGGGTCAAATTTCCCCTCCTGGAGAAAACAAAACCGTGAGAATAGCTTTCACTAGACCAGACTACACCTATGTTGAGCAGTACTTGCTTACTGATCCTGTGTCAGGCAATTTTTCAGCTACGCAGAAACTTGACCAAGTAGGGTACTGGAACATCTTTCCTATCCATGGTCACATATCCGACAGACTTTTCGCTGTAGTTACAGACCCTTCTAATCCTGATGCCCCCTTGCCGACTCCAGCTGTGCCTTTGACCGTCAAGCCTAACTACACTCTAATCGGCGTTGCAGCGGTTCTAATAGGCGTTGGAGCCTTTGCTGCAGTATTTGGTACAAGAAATAAGACTAGAAAGATTAGTTCCTTGAGATTTTTTGTGCAGGTCGGTTTGCTCATGCTCATTTTCTTTGGGATGTTCATCGATCATCAGAATTTGCCTGTTCCTGCCGCACAAATTGCTCCTCACGAACTCTTAATCGGTAGTAATGTGTTTGGCGTTGACATGCCTGATGGGCTCCCAGCGCCGTTCTTTGGGTGTTATTATCCTTGCGGGAAAACTGTGACTTGTGCGCTATGGCAAATTCAAACTTATATTTACCCGTTTTTTGATGTGGGAGGTGGCTGGGGAGTAGATTACCTTTCCTCAGGCATTGCAAGGTTAGCCGTGGTTTTTGGTGTCATAATTGTTTCAGCAGTTATACTTGGAAGGTTCTTCTGTGGTTGGGTTTGTCCTTTTGGCTTGTATGTGGATTTAATGACTCGGTTCCGAAAAGTGTTGAAGATCAAACGACGTAATTTCTCGGATAAGTTTAACGAACGGTTCCATCAGTTAAGCTATGTGATACTAGCGCTTCTGATTCTGTTAAGTGTCATTTTTGCGGCTGGAGCTATCTCAGGGGGAATCCCGGGCGCTGAAAAAGGCGGTGATGTGTACGCTTATTATTCTGCGCCGTTCTGTCAAGTTTGCCCCATGAAACCACTTTGTGTCCTTTCAGACACAAGTGTCGGTTTGATGAGACCTGGCTGGATAGTTGAAAACACTACAGGTCAGTTCTATCAATTAGGATTCTACATAACCTCAACTAACCTTATCATCTTAGGTATAGTTACGGCTGCAGCATTTTTCTTCCGTCGTTCGTGGTGCAAAATCTGTCCGCTTGGCGGGTTAATTGCGCTGTTTAACCGTTTTCCACCTTTCAGATGGATCTCTGGCGTGCGCTTAAACAAAGTTGAAGAAAAATGTACCAAATGCGGAATCTGCAAGCGGGTTTGCCCTACCCAAGTGAAGGAAGTCTACGAGCAAAAAAGCGGCGACGTAGCATCTTCTCAGTGTATTTACTGTCTTCGTTGCGTGGAAATGTGTCCAAGTGAGGATTGTTTGCAGTTCAAGTTTGTTGGTAAAACGGTTTGTAGATCTAGAAATTGGCTAACAAAAGGCGACAGCCTTAAAGGAGAATAAATAGAAAGTTCTAACTTAGCAAACGTTATGTTAGGTCAACCAAGGTGTATATGAATGAAAAACTCATCTCCAGATTTCAATATTGATGCAGTTGTTACTGTTGACGTGAAGGGTCAAGTTGTTATTCCAAAAAATTTGAGAGAGAAGGCCGGTTTTGAGACCAATATAAAGATAGCTCTTTTATCACTTGAGAAAGATGGCAAGTTCTGTTGTTTACTAATGATTAAAGCAGATAAATTAGATGAAGCTGTGAAAGAAACTTTAAGCTTAAAGATTTAACAAGAAATATCAAAAGAAAAAAGATTGACCGCTAAAAATGTGCAGTCCTGATCTCGAAATTAGACTTTTTGTTTTTTTAGTTCGTCAATTATTCTTTGGGTTTTTTCTTCTGATGGATGAGATATAGCACCGACTGGGCAAATGTCCTCGCATCCTCTACAGAATACAATGCATGAATTTGGGTTTACTACGGTTTTCTTTTTACCATCTTTCTCTTCTAATTTGAAGGAGCTTGTGTGGCAGTAGTCTATGCATTTTCCGCAAGTTATGCATTTTTCGTAGTCTATCTTTGGGTCCCAAGGTATTTTGTCTCGAGGGATTCCTTCGTAGGTGTCTTCAGACATGCTTTGTCACTCACAATTTGACATTAGATGTTTGCTAACAATATTTAAATATTGCTATAGTTGCAAAGTATGTATACGGTGGAACTATTAAAAATGACGCATCAGACAGATTATGATATTTTCATTAAAAACAAAAGCTGCCCTCATACGCCAAAGGAGTTAAAATAAGATGAAGGCTGTTTCTAAAGGAAAATTGGCAATCTCACTCTTCATTTTCATCGTTATTGTACTTGCTGGCGCCATTGGAGTTTACTACTTAATGCATCCCAGTGAAGATGTTGATGCGATTCCTTCGTCAACTCATCTAAGGAATGGCGATTACGTAAAATATGTTGAGAAAGCATACGTTGGTAATGCTCAGGTGTCTGAATACCCCATAATCTGGAATGTTTCAGAAGGAGTTTTCAATGGGACGGATTGTTTTGTGATTAAAGTGACTGCGAATGTGGATGCCAACACGACGACGCTAATTTATTGGTATATGGATAAGTCGACGTACGAATGCTTGTCGATGAAGACTCAAACCTTTGTAAATAATGTTCTATCATCTGAATATGAATCTGAATATGGTAGCCCACCTGCAGTTGTGGATCCCAAAACGATTGTCGGCAAAGAAACAATCACCGTTCCGGCAGGTACTCTCACATGCTACAAGGCTGTAGTTACCGATGAAGCGACTGGCAAAGTAACAAATCTTTGGTTTAACGCAGATGTTCCGATAGTCGGTCTGGTAAAGTTCGAAACCTATGACAATAATCAACTTATCACGGAAAGAGAACTCACAGATTATAGCAAGTAAGCGTGCTTTTTTTTATTTCGAATCGAGATGAGTCATGGTTCCTCTTTTTTTCTTTCCTTAATATTTTTTTCAAAGTTGTTTTTGCTTTCAATATATAACAATATTTAAATAAATACATTAATATTGACTAATCTGAAGCGAGAGCGATAAGAAATGGAAAACAAAGTCTTAAGTCAAAAACTGGAAGAAATATTGGGATTAGAAACCCCGCCAGTAGCTGTAAAAATCATAAAAACCAAAGACCCGCTACCCGACGTCAAATTGCCAACTCAAAACAGCCGTTACTGCCAACTTCTCATGTTAGCCAAAAAAGGACAAACCCTAATGTTAACTGCTGAAAAAATGGCTTGTCCAGCAGCAAAAGCCGCTTTTGGCCTTGGACCTTTACCCGATAAAATCTCAACCGGAGAAATGCTCTACGCTATAGGATTGTTCAGCAGCAAAGAGGCAGCAGCCAAAACAATGAGCATGATACCCAGAATAAAACTCGGCACAACAAAAGCCATCGTCGCTGGACCGCTAAAAGATTTCCCTATGGAACCTGATGTTGTTGTGGTTGAGAGCGTTCCTGAGCACATAATGTGGCTTGGTTTGGCAAGTAACTTTGAGAGAGGCGGAAGACTCAACTTTAACTCGTCAATTTTCCAGGCAGAATGCGTTGACGTAACCACAGTGCCTTACTTGACTGGCGAAGTTAATATGACTCCGGGCTGCTATGGATGTCGACAGGCTACCGATACACCGACAGAACATATGTTCATAGGAATCCCAGCAAAGCGTTTGCCTGAAATCGTTGAATCATTAGAGGCTTTGTCCAAAAAAGCAATGAGTGCAGTCAGGGAAAAAAGCGTCTATGAACTCTACGCCAAAGGATTAACAAGCAAAAGCGAAAGCATAAATCACGTATAAGTTGAAATTATGTAATAGTTGATGGAATTTGGCGAAAGTGTTTGATTTGAAGACCCCAACAGAAAATTAAAGCGATTTGGTTTTTTGATTAAACTTTTTTCTTAACTCGCTTATGATCTTTCCAGTCTCCAGTTTGGAAGGGTGCTCAATTGCGCCTGCAGGACATATTGCATCGCAACCATTGCAGTATACTACGCAATTATTTGGGTTTTTTACCAAAGGTGTTTTTTTTCCATTTTGTCCATCGAATTGATATACTCCAAGTTTGCAATAATCCACGCATTTTCCGCAAGCAAGACATTTTTCATAATCTATAGTTGGATACCAGGGTATCTTGCTTCTCGGAACGCTGTGAAATGTTTTTTCAGACATTTAAATTATCATCTACCTAAGTTGTCCAGAACGAATAAACTTCCAAGTTTTTGAACTGTTCTTTCAGAAAAGCCTTAACTTCATCTTCGTCTAGGTTAGGAATGCCTTTTTTATCTTTATGAAGTGGAATTGCTGTTTCCCTGAGATTATTGCCTTTTGGGAAGTCATAGAACATGTAATAGCGCTTGTCATGTAGCATTATTAATTTTAATGTGGAGAGTTCTTTGTTTGGCGAGAACCCATTCTGTTCGAGAATAAAGACTATTGATCCCGGTTTCTTTTCGTTAACAAGACTTTTGAATTCTTCCCACTTTCTGAGTCTAACATGACCTTCGCTCATTATTAATTACCCAATTTTGTTGGCTATCACGCTTTGAATTATTGAAACACATCGCTACTGCTTCCTACAGCTTACGAGTGACATAGCAATATTTAAATTTTAATATAGATGTTAATAGAAACAGTCAGCGAATCATGCGCTTGAGAAGCTGGGGAATGATAATATGCAAAATAACCAGAATGTTCATTACTCATACCAGAGCAAAAAAAGAAGCACCGAAAATAGACACCGCAAGTCTCATAACGTAACGATAATTTTCTCAACTATAGGTTTGATTATTCTTTTACTTACATCATATGGAATTTGGCAATACTATGATAGTCAGAAACCTCCAGCAATCGGTAGCGGTGCATCTGCTTCCGATATTTCTCAATTGGTTTCGGCGCCTGATTTTTCACTTCAAGACATAAACGGAACTCAAACCTCCCTAAGTCAGTATAAAGGAAAAGTTGTAGGAATACATTTCATGGCTGTGGGTTGCCATGGACAAATCAACCCTATAAATGAATATCAACTCACTCAGTTAAATAACGCTTGTAGCACCTTGTGCAAAAAAGAAAATGTGGCTTTCCTTACAGTTGCTGTAGCAACCTGTGAAAACAGTCAACTCGATGTACTCCGTTCGAATTATAACGTTACTTGGACATTAGGAAATGACTATACGGATGGGGCACTAGAGATCGTTAACAGCTACGTTCCTTTTCAGATCGGAGACGGTGCAATAGTTTTAATTAATAAAACTTTCAATATCGCAGAGATTTACAATGGCGGAATTTCTGCAGCTAATTTGGTAACTGAGATCCAACAATTATTGGGTGCTTAACTGAGCTTGCTCGAAGCTTACACTGGCCTGTTCGTTTTGGGCATAGTGACTTTTCTCTCGCCCTGCTCTATTGCACTAATCTCTGTTTTTCTAATGTACGCCATGGGAATCGGTAAAAGCCCGTTAAAGGGACTTGCAATCGGTACAAGTTTTACTTTGGCTATGTGTTTAGTTTTTTTCTTTCTTGGTTATGCGGTAACGTCACTCGTTCCTTTACAGTTGCTTAATTATGAACTATTTCTAGGGTTAGCGGGTGTTCTTATGATCCTTTTTGGAATCAATAACTTGGGAGTCTTTCGAAAGATTGGGTTTAGATCTAACGTAGGTAACTCTGTTAACGAGCGTGTAAACAGCATAAAATTTAGGGCATTAACACGTTTTTCAAACCACAACTATATCCTCAGCTCCTTCCTATTTGGACTTGTAATTTCGGTCGCTTTGGGGCCTTGTTCGCTCTCAATTGTTTTGCCTGCAGTGCTCCTAACAATGTTCACTGCTCCAACTCCTTTTCATGGAGGTTTACTGCTGCTCATGTTTGGCTTAGGACACGCTTTACCTGTGATCTTTCTAAGCACCGTTTTGGCAACTACACGCAAAATGGTAGGTCAAAGAATTACTGAAAAGGGAGAATGGTTGACAAAGGGTTTTGGGATTGCATTTCTAGTAATCGGCATTATCATAGTTGGATATGCTATTGTAGGCGTTTTGCTTTGACAAAAAATAAGCTAAAAATTGAAGTCTTTTTTCCTTTTGGATCCTGTGCATGCAATTATGCTCCTCTTATGGAAAAAGTTGGGAGGGTATCATCTAATTTTAAAGATACCGTTGAGGTCTTAATGAGGTCGACTGCTTCAAAAGAGGCCCGTGTATATGCCATTAAAGACTCATGTGTGATAGTTGATGGTGAAGTTAGGCTCTCTGCAGATTTTGTTGAAAAACAACTTGAAGAAGCCATTATTCTGCGGAATTCTAGTAAGTGCTAATAAGCTTTTAGAAGCGAATGCGTGGACTCAGATGCTTCTAACATATAGCAATATTTAAATATTTACCGTTGTGTAATGAGGATAATGGTCCTCATAAAAGATAAAGAAACCCGATTTAAGGCTAAAATATTCAGAGCCCTCTCAGACCCATTTCGGCTTAAAATACTCTATTTTCTACGTGACGGTGAAAAATGCGTTTGTGAGATTGTGCCCCATTTGGCAATAATACAGCCAGTAGTATCGCGCCATCTTAAAATCTTAAAAGATAGCGGAATAGTTATAGATAGAAAAGATGGAACTAGAAGACTTTATTCAATTACTGACCAGGAAATTTTTCGGATTATCGACGACATAACTCCTGAACTCCTCAATAAATATTCAACCCTAATACTTGAACAGATGACATAAACTCTAAAGAAAGACCAAACACTTAAATGAATAATCGCTTGGTTTAGCCTTCTCCACATGCTAATTCACCCATTGCATTGATGTATTTCTGTGCATCCTCAATTGTCTTGAATGGCCCAAACGAAAAGTCATATTGTGGATGGCTCTCTTTGGTGGGCGCTTTTTCAGATTCAACAATCTCTGGTTTTGCTTTTTCCTTTAGTCCAACATATATTTGCAATTCTTTTCCCTTCATTGAGTTGAGCGGTTAGACTAAACTTGTTCATCTACCAGTTGTTTGACTCTTCGCTCGATTTCATCTCTAATTTCTCTTACTTTCTCGATTGATTTACCCTTTGGATCTTCAAGGCTCCAATCAATTGTTGGTTTGAAAAACGGACCTGGACAGATCCCCTGGTCGTTACAACCCATTGCAACAATTAAATCGGCGTCTTGTGCCATCTGAAAAGTAAGCAGCTTTGGTTTGTTCATTGAGATATCGATGTCTTTCTCCTTCAGAACTTGAACCACAACAGGGTTAACTTTGTCGGTAGGCTTGTTACCCCCACTCGAGACGATCATTTTTTCTTTTCCGTAGTAATTTGCGAAGGCTTCTGCCATCTGGCTTCTTCCGGCATTCTCAATGCAGACAAAAAGTATTCGCTTCTTTCTAATTCCGTAAAAGGAAGCAATGGAAAACGTATTTAAATATGTTGTTATTACTTAATGTTTGAAAAGCATGTCTACATCGAAAATTGATAAGAGGTTGCAGAGGTTAACGGAATCTGGAACTTGTTCTTGCGAGTCGGCAACGGAATATTCAGATGAATTAAAAGAGTTGGCTGACAAAAACCTAAGTTTAGAAAGCAGTGAAGCTAAAAGCAAAGTCTTCAAGGCTCTTTCAGATCCCATCAGGTTGAGAATTTTAGGTTTGCTTTCATCCCGTGAGATGTGTGTTTGTGAGGTCATGGTTGCTTTAGGTCTAACCCAACCAACTGCTTCTCACCATCTGAGAATTCTTGAAAATGTAGGTTTAGTGAAAGACAGAAAAGAGGGAAAGTGGGTTTTCTATGCAATGGCTAAACCTGAGTTCTTTGATGGAATGCGTGACCTTGACATCTTCTGATTTCTAATGAGTAATCATAAGAACTTGCTTATTATAACAATAGATTTAAATTCTTAAATATGACATCTCATCTTGGTGAGCCAATGAGTCTTGAAAAAATTATCCTGAATGCATTAAAAACAGACTGCACTGGATGCAGCACATGTGCTGATTTTAAAGCAGATAACCTTCAACACGCGATAGCGAGGTTGAACGGGGTCTCAAAAGTTAAAGTTGACGAGATAACAGGTAAGACTACAATAGAATACGACACCCAAAAAATTATTCTCTCCAAAATCACTGAACGTTTTGAAAAACTCGGCTATAAAGTCGAAATAGTGTCAAGAGAGGAAATCCGATGATAGAACAATTCAAGGGCGTTGTTTTAGTAGTTTTACTTGGGCTCTTTGCGTTAGCAGGCGCCCTGATACCGGGGACTCAAATAGCTTATGCGCATGAAATTAGCATTGCCCTAACTTTAATGGCTGTTGCCTTAGGCTACCGCATCTATTTGCATGGCATTCGATCTTTGCTTCGTAAGAATGTTACAGCCCAATTATTCGCAACTATCGCGATTTTCATTTCAGTAATAGCTGGTTTTGTCCTACCTCAAGCATCAGCCACTGGCACAGCAGAAGCGGTTGGCTACCTTACAGCAGCAGCAATAGTGGCGTTTATAATACTTGCAGGAATGACGACAGAAGATTACATCATCCACAGAACAAGAGGTGCCCTTGAAGCACTCATCAAGATGACGCCAAAAACAGCACGCGTACGTCGAGATGGAACAGAAATTGAAGTCCCTATAGGCGAAGTAAAGAAAGGTGAAATCGTCTTAGTTAAACCAGGCGATAATATACCAGTTGACGGAACAGTAATTTCAGGACACAGTACCGTTAACCAAGCAACTATAACTGGTGAGTCAATTCCAGTAGAGAAAACCGTGGGCGACCGCACCTTTGCTGGTACACTCAACGAACACGGCGCTTTAGAGATTAAAGTTGAAAAAATCGCTGAAGACACCACACTTGCCCACCTTATTGATTTAGTCGAAGAAGCTCAAGAGAAAAAAGCGCCCATACAGAATGTTGCAGACCGATTCACCACATACTTCCTACCAATCATGACTGTAGTGTCTTCTTCTGTTTTTGCATTCACTTATTTCACGATTGGTTTTGATGTAGCACTTGCTAGAACAGTGACTGTTCTATTAGTCGCATGCCCGTGCGCTCTCGCAATTGCTGTCCCAGTCGCTGTAGCTGCAACTATTGGTAATGCTAGCATGAACGCTATCATAATCAAGGGTGGCACACATATCGAAAAGCTAAAAGACGTTAAGATAGTTGCATTTGACAAAACTGGCACGTTAACCTTAGGCGAACCCAAAGTTGTCGAAATCAAAACCTTGGGTAATTACTCTGAAGTTGACACAATCAAGTATGCGGCGATTGCTGAAAAATTCTCAGAACATCCCTTATCCAAAGCCATCATAGCTAAGGCAACTGAGATGAATTTGAAAATTCCTGACCCTACAGACTTCAAAACTATCCCTGGGCAAGGCGTGGACGCCCATTTTGGAAACAAGCATATCCTAATTGGAAGAAAAATGATGGAAACTGAGCTTTCAGAAGAAGCCAATCAATTGATGAGTCGGGTTGAAAGTGAGGGCAAAACAGCCATTCCAGTTGCCATAGACAAAACAGTCATAGGCGTTGTTGTTGTGGCCGATACGGTCAGAGCGAATTCTGCCGAAGCGATTCAGAGGCTTAAGCGTTTAGGAATTAAAACTGTTATGATAACTGGTGATAACATTCGGACTGCCAAATCAATCGCTGAACAGACAGGGGTTGATGAATACCGGGCTGAGCTTTTGCCTGAACAAAAAGTTGCCGTTATTAAAGAATTGATGAAGGGCAGTGTTGTTGCGATGGTTGGTGACGGTGTGAATGATGCTCCTGCATTGGCTACTTCGGATGTTGGGTTTGCAATGGGCGCGGCTGGAAGCGATGTAGCAGTTGAAACAGCAGATGTAGCTCTTCTTGGAGACGACTTAACTAAAGTTGAGTACGCAATCAGCCTCAGTCGGAAAGCCTTTACCAGAATGAAGGGAAACATTGTTTACGCTTTCGTATGGAACATAGTAGCATTGACCATTGCAGGCGCTGGACTCTTAAATCCAATCTTAGCAGTTGTTCTAGCAGAACTCGGATGCATATCAGTGGTAATCAATTCTGCTTTGCTTTTGCGAAGCAAACCAAAACCTTTCACTGAGATTAAAAAATAAAAGTATGGTGAATAAAATATGAAAAACAAGAACGAAGAAGTAAAAAAAAGTGTTAGAAAAGCGTACTCTAAAGTAGCGACCAATAGCAATTCTAGCTGTTGCTCCTGCGGATGCGGAAGCGCCGATCAACAAACAATAAAGAAAATATCTAAAAAAGTAGGCTATTCAGAAGAGGAAATGAATGCTGTTCCAGAGGCTAATCTTGGCTTAGGCTGTGGCAACCCAACGGCATTTGGCAAAATCAAAGAAGGTGACGTTGTCCTTGATCTTGGAAGCGGTGCCGGGTTTGATTGCTTCTTAGCCTCAAAAAAGGTTGGTAAGTCCGGAAAGGTTATTGGCGTTGACATGACTGAAGAAATGGTAGCTAAGGCCAGGATCCTTGCTAAAGAGAATGGTTACTCAAACGTTGAGTTTAGGCTTGGCGACATCGAGAAAATTCCCGTAGACGACAATTCCGTCGATGTCATAATTAGCAATTGTGTCATTAACCTTGCACCAAACAAACTGCGGGTATTCAAAGAAGCATACCGTACTCTGAAAAGCGGTGGCAAAATGTACGTTTCTGATATTGTTCTCCTTGGCAAACTAACAGAAGAGCAGCTGAAAGACGAAGATTTGCTTACTGGTTGCGTTGCAGGTGCTTTACACAAAGACGAGTACTTAGCTAAGCTCAAGCAAGCAGGCTTTGGAGTTAACATACTTGCGGAAGATAAGGAACTAAGCAAGACACAATACAACGAATTGCCTATTGAAAGCATTAAGATTGAAGCTTCAAAGTAACAATTTTTTTTAATTTTTCGAAAAGACAGCTTCAAAATGGATTTGTACCCAATCGCTTCTTGATCTTTTCTCTTTTAGTGCTTTTTGGTTTATTTGCTTTAGAATGTCTTTTGAGAGCGCTATGCTTACTGGATGTTTGCACATTAGAGCCTACACTTCAACTGGTTTCAAACCCTGAAAAGTTCAAATCTCTATGATTTTGCGCCCAAAAGGGGTTGGAACTTTTTAATAATTTTACGACTTTTTCGAATCTTTATGTAAGATTTAAACGCTATCTGGGAATGCCTGGACCCGAAAAATCATTTATAGACAAAATAAATTAAATTAAGCCAGCTCTACGCTAATGCACTCCATATCAAGTAGATAGTTTTATGTTAATGTTGGTGCAGGGGGTGGGATTTGAACCCACGAACCTCTGAAGGATAGGCTCCTGAAGCCTACGCCTTTGACCATGCTCGGCGACCCCTGCACAAAATGGCTTCGCTGTTATCAAATCGCCTTTAGTGATAAATACATTACCAAAGCCAAATGACGTAGACCTCGTGTAAGCCATCGCTACAGCTTCGATCGTAATTCTTCGTAAAAACCTCAATATGAAAAAATGCTAAGGAAATAGCTGAGTTATCTGATTTCCTTTTTTTACTAGTTCAATTTCCCATTTCTGGATACCCATAATTTTTCAGTCTGCAAAACAGATGGGAAGTACTCTTTAAGTTTGGACCTGAATCTGACATTTATACCTAATTAGGCAAACCCAAAGGTACCGAGACTCTAAAGTTCCCTTAAATTTATAATTATGAATGCTGTATATGGTTGCAGGGTTACCTATGGAAAAGAAATGTCCCGTATGTAAAAAACCATACACTACCTTTAACGCTAAATCAAAGTACTGCAGCGACGCTTGCGCAAAAAAAGCCGGCAAATCAAAATAAAAAAGATTTCACTGCAGCTTAACATTCTTCTATTAGAGCGTCAGCTACTTTAAGCTCTTATTTTTTTCAGGAAGAAAATCGTTCAGATGGCTGTTACTTTGCGAAGTTCATTTTTCTCGAGATCTATGCAGTCATCGCAGAGGTCAGAGGTTGGTCTAATAGCGCGTTTACGTTGAACGACTTGGGGGTATTGCCTGCAGTTTTTCATCCAGTGCCAGCGATCAGGTTCAGGTCCCTTAACATAATCACCCAAGCTAAAGTCCTCAAGAGAACTATTAGACGGACCAAATATTTCTAACTTGTGTCTTTCTCAAAGAGCGGCGCAGATAGAGGCGCTATTGTTAAGAACTTTGGACAGGCGCAGCTGACATTTAGGCGGTTATTGGGTCTGCAAAATTGAAGTTAACTGAAATCAACAACCATTATCCAATCAACAACAAGCAACATGGAAAAAACGCCTTTACTTCTACAACCATAATCAAACAAACCCCACAAACAACACAAACAAAAAACAAAACCAACATCACAACCAAAAAAAGAGGCCGTGCACACAAAACAATCAAACAACAACCAAAAAGAAAACTCACCTTTCCAGAATCATTACTATGTTTGAAAAAGAGAGAGCGGAAACTATTTGCGTTTTAGCATGTTCTCAAGTATTGGCTTGAGTTTTGCGTTTTCTGCTTGGATCTTTTCTTTGCCCAACGCTTTCATTTCGGCGTCGATTTCTTTGATGACTTCGGCGTAGTGGATGCCTTCGGCGGCTGAAACGTATTCGACTCGGAACCGCTCTGGACTCATGCCCAGTTTGGTTAGCATGCCTTTGAGTGCGTCGGTTCGGGCTTTCATCTTGTAGTTTCCGTTGATGTAGTGGCAGTCGTATGGCAAGTGACATGCGCCAACCAACACCATGCCTGCGCCAAGCCGCAACGCTTCAAGGACGAATTCTCTGGCGACTCTGCCGCTGCACATGACACGGATGGCGCGTACGCTTGCTGGGTAGTCACATCGGCTGATGCCTGCAAGGTCTGCGCCTGCGTAGCTGCACCAGTTGCAGAGGATAGCGAGGATTTTTTCTTCTGGCTTTTCTGCAAGTGCTGCTCGGATTTGAGCCATGATTTGTGCGTCGGTGAAGTGCATCTGGGTGATAGCATGCTGGGGGCATTCTGCAACGCATGTTCCGCAGCCGTGGCAGCTGGCAGTGATTATGGTGGCGGGTTGCCCTTTTTCTTGTCGGATGGCGCCGTATGGGCATTTGTCCACGCAGACTCCGCATTTTTTGCATTTGGCTTCGTCAACGATGCTGATGATGGGTTCAATCTTCCATTTCGGCTTGCTGATTACTGTTGCTGCACGCGATGCTGCACCGCTTCCTTGGGAAACGCTGGATGGAATGTCTTTTAAGCCTGCACATGCTCCAGCGTAGAAGACGCCGTCTGTGGGTGCATCCATGGGTTTGAGTTTGGGGTGTGCTTCCATGAAGAAGCCGTCTGAGCCGCGGGAGAGGTTGAGTATGCGTGCGATGTCTTCGGAGCCTTTTTTGGGGATGGCTGCGGTTGCAAGGACAACCATGTCGGCTTCAACTTCGATGGGTTGACCAAGAAGGGAATCTTCGGAGTGAACGGTTAAGTTGTGGGTTTTTGGGTCTTCGTCGATTCGGCTTACTCTGCCACGGATAAAGTTTACGCCTCTTTCTCTTGCGCGGTCATAGAATTCCTCGTAGCCTTTGCCTGGGCTACGTATGTCCATGTAGAAAACGTAGACTTCTATGTCTTCTTTGTACTTCTCTTTAAGCTGAACCACATGCTTTAGCGTGTACATGCAACCGAAATTGCAGCAGTACGGATAGTGTGTTTTGTCTCGGCTGCCGACGCATTGGATGAAAGCGATTCTGTGTGGTTTTTGTCCGTCGGATTGGCGGATGACTTTGCCGCCTGTAGGACCAGCCGCCAGAATTAGGCGTTCGAACTCCATGCTAGTGATGACGTTGGGATATTTGCCGTAGCCAAGCAGCGGCATATCGTATGGCACGTAAACGTCAAAGCCTGTGGAAACGATGATTGCGCCAACGTCAAATTCGACTTCTTCAGGTTTCTGGTTAAAATCGATGGCTTGGCGTTCACCGCAAACTTCGGTGCATTTGAAGCATTCAATACAGTAATCGTGGTTGATGCTGTAAATCAGCGGTACAGTCTGGTCGAAGGGAACAGAGATTGCTTTGCGTGTGCCAAGGTTCATGTCCCACTCGTTTGGATACTCGATTGGGCAAGCTTCCTTGCATTCGCCGCAGCCCGTACATTTGTCGGTGAGGACGTAGCGTGGGTTTTTGCGGATTTTAACCTTAAAGTTGCCGATGTATCCGTCAACTTTGACGAGTTCGGAGTTAGCGAAGATTGTGATGTTTGGGTGGCGTGCGCAATCCACCATTTTCGGACCTTCAATGCAGATGCTGCAGTCCAGGGTCGGGAAGGTTTTGTCAAGCGCCGCCATGTGTCCGCCGATGCTCTGGGTGTTTTCGAGCATGTAGACTTTGAAGCCCATTTCAGCAAGGTCCAACGCTGCGTTCATCCCAGCGATTCCGCCGCCGATGATAAGCGCCTTGTTGGTAACTGGAACCTCGATGGTTTGCAGCGGCTGCATTAAACGGACTTTTGCAACTGCCATTCGAACTGCGTCTTTGGCGCGTTCTGTTGCGGCTTTGGGGTCGCTTTGGTGGCACCATGAAGCGAATTCTCGGATGTTTGCCATTTCGTAGAGGAACGGGTTTAAGCCTGCTTCGGAAACGGTGCGTCGGAAGGTGGGTTCATGCATTCTGGGTGAGCATGCGGCGATGACTACGCGGTTTAGTTTTTGTTCTTTGATGGCTTTTCGGATTTCTGCTTGTCCAGGGTCTGCGCAGGTGTAGCGGTTTTCTTTAACAAAAACCACATCTGGAATGGTTTTTGCGTATTCAGCTACCTCTTTCACGTCTACGGTGCCTGCGATGTTTAAGCCACAGTGGCAAACGAAAACGCCAACTCGCAGCTCTTCTGGTTTGCAGCCGCATGTTTCAGCTTGTTTAGCTTGTGTTTGTAGGTTACTCATGTAAGTTCCTCGGTTTTAAGTTCCTCAGCTTCGAATCGTTTCTCAACAACTTTACGTCTGTTCTCGGAGGCTTGGGCTTTAAGCTCCTTAGCTGCGTCTGCTGGGCTGGTTATTCGCTCTAAGGCTTTGTTCCATGTGCCCGAATGAATGGGTGTGTGGAGAACTTTGGTGCGTTTAACGACAAAGAGCTTCGTCTACTGGGCAAACGTTTTTGCATGCGCCACAGTAAGTGCAGAGTGAATCGTTAACGTGAACTTTCTTGTCTTCCCCAAGCACAAGCGCTCCTGGAATAGGACAAACGTCTAAGCAGTCTTTGCAGCCTTCAGGACATTTCTCTTGGTTTATGCTGATTTTTCCTTCGAAGGCTTTTTTTACTTTAATTGCGCCTGGAGCACATTTAAATTCGCAGAGTTTGCATGTTGGGCAGTAATCTTTTTGGATGTCAAGGCTGATTTGGACTCGTTTTTTCTCGTTCGGGGAGAGCAGCTTCGATGTCTTGGATTGGTTTACCGTCGAATCCAACCTTTGAAATTTTTATTAGCTTGAGTGGACAGGCGGCTTCGCATTCGACGCATTCTTTTTCGCATTTGCGGGTATCTACATCTATGTCGCGGACAAGTTTGGGGTAGCTGTCTTTTTCCAAGATAGGTAGGTTGTGTGAATCGTTTAGGGTCACTTTGATTGCGCCATAGGGACAGGTGACGTCGCAGATTCCGCAGAAGTTACATTTTGCCAAGTCAATGTCCACTTTGGCTTTCTTCGCCTTTTCACCGGGAAGTTTAGGCTGCTTTTGGGTTTTTATGGCTTCTTTAGGGCAAGCGACTGTGCATACTTGGCAGCCGACACAGCGGTTTCTGTCAAGGGTTAACTTGTAATTCTTAACTTGCAAAACCCATTCTAACGTTAAAGCGTCTGCCGCATCTTTCTTTATGGTTTTTAACGGCATATTTTATACACCAAGAGTTTTCAGAGGCATGGATTACCGTTCCGCGCTTACTTGAATTTGTTAGTTGTTCAATGAAGCGCTTTTGATATAAATATTGCCTGAAAAAACCATAGTTCACAAGGAAAAAAGACAAATAAACTAAATCATCCAACGACAAATGGAAGGCCAAAAAAAGAGCGCTAACCCCATAAAGAGGCGGGTTTAAGTTTTAATCTTCTAAAACTCTAGCTGCAGCTATTTTTTGGGGATGAAAGCGTTTTTTGTAGATTGCGATTAGCGTTTTTATGATTGCTATACTGAAGATCGCAAGGTAAAACAGGTGTGCCAGGGCTAATGCTGGTTCTGTCAATAGAAGTGAGTTGTTAAATGGGTAGCCGATTGTACTGGGCAGCAGGACCGTGGCGATAGGGATAATCAGGACTAAATTTGTTTTATTGCTGTTAAAGAAGACTTTCCAGTCACCAGTTTTATATAACAATAGAGTTGCTACAATGAACAGACTTAGTTCAAGAGCTATGTTTACTTGGCTAAAGATCTCGATGTAAGGACCTCCTAACTCGTGAAGTCCATACTCGTTTGTTGAAAGTGGCCAAAACACTTGAAGTCTTCCCCCTATTAATAAGTCACCTATCAGGGAATGGGAAATTAACGCTAAGAAGTACGGAATTGCTTTTTTGCGGCAGTAAATAAAGATAGGGATGAAAACCAATGCTGCAAAAATAATTGAGTGGGTCGGTCCCCTATGAATTTGGGATCCGGTTAAGAAGTCATAGATTATATCTATGTCTGGAAGAATGGAAAGAACCAGTAGTATGGGGATATTAAGCTTGATGCGCAGAACTTTTGATGAGCCTTTGCCTAGAAGGTATGCGATTGCCATATGCCCAACAGCAAACAAAGCGGTTTTCTCCTGTAGACTCAGACATTTCAGATTGCTTAGCTATTAAGTATATAGGTTAATGTCAAGTTTAGGTGAAGGTTGGCCACAACTAAGAAATCTTTAATTCTTGCTTAACGACCTTGCGCTTTGCAACCTTTAAATTCAACGTCTACAATAAGTTTTGCAGTGATTATTTATGTCCATGCCAGTTACTGCTAAGGATATTTTTTCGAAAGAATTCAACTCCGTTAAAGACAACGACACACTTTCAAGATGCCTAGAGAGTTTCAAGAAGGGTATGCCACCTGTTCTGGCTGTTCTCGACGAAAAAGGCAAGTACGAAGGTATGATTACTAGACGATCCATTCTCCGGTCAAGACTTGATCCCACTGTAGCTAAGGTTCGCTCATTGAAGGTTACAGCCCCGCAAGTTGGTTTAGATACTTCTCTGGGGGCTTTGGCAAAACTAATGATTGGAAGTGGGGTTCGACAACTTCCATTGGTTGATAATGGAAAGGTGCTGGGGTTCGTAACTGACGAGAACATTATTCATGCAGCTGTTGGCGATGAGTGGGGTCGCACAGCAGTAGAAAAAGTCATGACTCGTGCACCACACATCTTGGAATCAAACCGTAGTGTCGGCGCCGTTTTAGGAGTAATGCGCGAATTCGGCATCTCACATGTTCCCATAATGGAGGGTGGAAGGCTTGTCGGCATGGTCAGTATTGAGGACATTTTGGTGAACATCTATTGGCCACAACGACGCCAGACTGTAGGCGACATCGTGGGCGAAAAGATTGAGACGTTAGGTCTTGCAGTCAAAGGTATCATGGCTTCCCCAGTCATAACAGTTAGTACTAAGATGAACCTGCGCGATGCGGAGCAACGTATGCATGATCGGGATGTTTCCTGTTTGGCGGTTGTTGATGATGAACGGCTGGTTGGAATCGTGACCAAGCTTGATTTCCTTGAGCCAATCTCTCAGTTAGGTGTTACAGTAGACCGGAAATTGACTGTACAGTTCGGCACCAAAGGTGTGGATGTGTCGGCAGACCAGCAAGGCTTTATGATGAATGAGTTTGACTCGTTTTCACATCGGTTCAAAGAGGCATTCCAGCTGGGGACATTATTTGTTTACATGAAGAGCCACGGCGATAACGGCGTCCGCGAAACACCGCTAGTTCACTGCCGACTCCAATTCCGCACAGCAAGAGGAACTTTTTACAGCGCAAGCGAAGGCTGGGGTGTGGAGCCGACTTTCCGCGTGGCACTGGTCCGCCTTGAACGACGATTGTTACGCAGCAAAGAACTCTTAGCCTACAACCCCAAATACGCCAAAGACTATCTACGCAAAATCGGATTGCCCTCAGAAGAAGAATAACCCTCTTCTCCTGGGTTGCTTTTCATTTCCCAAAAGTCTTTAGCAGTTTTTGTTATACGTAAATTTTCTGATAGAAGTCATTTGTTTTTTATTACATAAATTGTTTGGATGGTGTGAGGATTGGTTTGTGTTGTTTTGTCATGTTTTACTTCAACTTTACCGCTGCTAAGGGTTTTGAGTTGGCTGGCGAAGGCATCGGTGATTTCAAAGGTTCCGCAACCGGTGCAGAAAGAGCCGCTAAACTGAACGATGAGCGTTGGCGGTGTTAATAAGGTGAGTTTGGCGATAGCATTTGGGCTATGCGTCCGGTTATAGAGCGCGATTGCCCGCCTAACAAGCGTATCCATCTCAACGTCAAAAGGCAACATAGTTAAATCGGAATCCTCGACCCATCAAACCCAAGCTTCGAAATCCCCAGCTCCTCTTTAACTTCCCGCAGCTGCGCTGCATTGAAAACTGGACCGTCCCGGCAGACTCTGTACTTACCAATTACACAGCTTCCACACAAGCCGATACCACAGCGCATGAGTCGCTCAAGGCTGGCTTCAATGGGGAGCTTGCATTTTTCAGTCATTTCAAAGATTTTTTTAACCATGATTTCGGGTCCACAGGTGTAGATCATCTCGAATTTTTCTTTATCCAGAAGATTCGCCAGCGGCTGAGTGACGAGGCACTGCAAACCGGCGGTACCGTCTTCAGTCGTTGTAATTAAGTTCTTCTCGCTGCAAACTCCGCCTAATTCGTGAACAAACAGCAGTTCATCTTTGGTTTTTGCACCTTCTATAAACGAGAGTCGCTCGGTTTTTACTGCCAATTGTTTAGCTAAGAACAGCAGAGGTGCAGTGCCTGTTCCGCCTCCGACTAGAAGTACTCTGCCTCGGCTTTCTGTGAAACAATTGCCGAATGGACCCCGCACACCAATTGTCGCGCCTGCTTCCAGCATATGCAGGTGTCGGGTGGCATCTCCGACTGCTTTAACAGACACGGAAACCAAGTTGTCATCTGTATCCAAGACACTCAGAGGAATCTCATCGACACCGGGAATCCAAAGCATCAAAAACTGACCGGGTTTAGCCTTTGCGCAAAGCTTATCGGTTAGGGTGAAGGTTTTCACTGTTGGACTTTCGGTTCGGATTCGAACTATCTGCGTAGTGCGCAATTGGTTATTTGTGGTGAGCGAGGCCGACAATGTCTTTTACACTCCCAAAACTTTTCTTTCTCAAATAAGATTCCACTCCCTTGTTTACTGCTTGGAAAACTCCTATGTTCTCGGCGACAGCAGTTCCGATCTGGACTGCAAATGCTCCTGCCTAGGAAAAATTCGACAGCATCTCGCCAATCGGTGACCCCACCACAGCCAATAATAGGCACATCAAAAGCTTCAGCAAGATCCCAAATACACCGCAGGGCAAGAGGCTTAATGGCTGGACCCGACAAGCCGCCTTTTACGTTACTTAATACTGGACGCATCGTCTCCACATCAATCGCTACAGCCTTAACAGAGTTTACCGCCGTCAAAACATCCGCTCCCGATTTAACCGCTTCCTTCGCCAAAACTGTTATGTCAGCCACATTAGGTGACAATTTAACAATCAAAGGTTTACTGATTGCTGCCTTAACCGCCTGCACCACTTCGCCAAGCAGTTTTGGGTTCTGACCAATCTCCGCACCCGTCTGCTTAACATGCGGGCATGAAACGTTTAGCTCCACTGCATCAGCACCTGCCTCAACCGCCTTCTTCGCCACCGCCGCAAATTCTTCTGCCGAGTAGCCGAAGACGCTTACAATGACGGGGACACGTAAAACAGTCTTGGAAAAACGGATCTCTTCAGCGTAAACGTCGATTCCAGGGTTAGGCAACCCCATCGCATTAATGAGTCCACCTTCGGCTTGAACCACCGTCGGATTGGAGTACCCCATCCTTGGTACTACACCGACAGATTTTGTAACGACGGCACCAGCACCACCCTTGACTACACGGTTTAGGGATTCAGCGGAATAACCCAGGATTCCCGAAGCCAGAATAGTTGGGTTTACCAGCTCTAAGCCGGCAAGGCTTATGCTTAACGGATTGCTGTTCAAGTAAATTCACCGTACAAACTAGGTAATGTTCTAGTAAGATAAAGCTTCTTTTTGCATTTTCAGCAGAGTTTAAAATTTGTTCAACATTATCTACTTTATGTCTAATTTGACGCGTCAACGATTAAGTACAATGTTTTTACTGAAAAAAGAAAAAAGAGGGCTTATCCAAACGTTAAAGCCGTTTATTTCTTCTTTTTAACTTTTTTATCGACCTTTTTTGGAGCTTTCGCCACGCTACTAACCTCAAAGTTACATTTGAGCCCATTTTGTATTTAAAATTTGCTAACAGCTAAATAGGCTGCCTCAACCAACAAAACACCTTAAAAATAGGCGCTATACCAAAAATAAGCTTAAAAAACGGCTAATCATAAAGGCGTTTTTAACATGCTTTTTAACTGTACAGTTTTTACATTTATTTGTTAATAATAAGGACCTGTTTTGGATAGACCTTTCTTAAAAAACCCTGCTTTGTCCAGTGCGGAAATCTTTTATACCAGTGCATTGTAAAAAATTACACAGCAATGCAAAAAATTTCCAAGGTAAAAGAAATGAAACTTACGATTACCACAAAACAAATCGCGCTTACAGCAATTTTCGCTGCATTATATGCGGTCCTAAGAGCAATACCAACTATTCCCATGATAGGTGTTCCTGGCGCAAGTTTCTCCCTTTCAGACATTCTCGCCCCAATTTACGGAATAATACTAGGACCATACTTGGGGGGTGCAAGTGTTCTCATAGGAACTTTCACCGCTATGAGCGTAAAACCCCCAGTGTTCCTGGGCTTAGACTTCCTTCCAGGATTTGTAAACGCAATTGCCTTAGGATTTCCTAGTCAGACGAAAATGGTTGCCCGTTGTAGCTTTAAACATATTCTTACTTGCAGTCTTTGTTGCCAATCCATTGACTTTAGTCCTTGTTCCGTTGGGCACGAGCTTTTCATTTCCATTCATGTGGTTACACTTAGTTGCGCTGATAATTCTAATTTCACCTTTAGGATTAATGACAACCAAATGGGTTGAAAAATCAACAACGTCCTTAGCTGTTGCAGGCTTTGCCATTCTTACCTTCATTGGAACGATGATGCAACACTTGATGGGAAACATACTCTACGAAAACATTTTTGTTTATGTAACAAATTTTATGACACCCGAATCACTCGCCCTAAGATGGCAAGCAGTGTTTTTTCTCTATCCATGGGAACGCTTAATATTAGTGGTATTAGCAGTGATAGTTGGGTTACCTGTTAATCCGCGCATGCTTAGAAGAAACTGGACTAACACCTATTAAAAATGCAACACCGACGCAACAATCAAAAGAGCCCTCTATTTCTTAAAAAGAGAACTATCCTGAATGTATTCTTTTCCAGTTTTCAAGGCAACTTCAGCTTTTGCTAGTTCGCTCCCCAGATAAGCTGCATGATCCAACCTTGAAACTAAGCCCATTTCCACGATTTTAGTATATATGCTATCGGCGGTTTTGCCCTTAATGATGTTAACTGGCTTACTCATGTCAAACGAAATATAGTGGACCGCTACCAATACGTTGTCTTCGCGGTCTACTGCAATTTTGAACATTCCCTCAGAATCTAAAGTTGCTGCCTCTGACTTGTCTGATGCATTCACAACTTTAGCGACTGCTTCGAGTTTTTTGTCGTACAATTCCTCGTGGACGTGTTTGTCTTTGAGGATTAAAAGGTCTATACCGAGATCTTTAGGAACCGACCCCCGCTTCTTAGCCAAAAACATCATTTTCGACGCTGCAACCTCTTCTGCAACGGTTCCTTTTGCCTTGTCGCTTTTCTCTGTCGCCAAAAGGATGCTTGCGTCGACCTCTTGGGATAAACGTACAAGTAACGCGTTGACTCCGACTGAGTCTGCATCCATAAGTTCAGTAACATTTGAAACCCCAATAAAAAGAGGCACATCTGGGTTCCTGTCGGCAAACTCTCTGAAAGCAATAAACGATTCTAAAATATCTGTGGGCTCCAAAATTAAATCTGCAAGGCAACGGGAAACGCCGAGCTTCTTAGCTTTTGCAATTATTTCCTCGAGATATTTGACCCGTGTCTTGAGCTTTCTTTGGGAAGTAGCCTTGCCGCTGGTCAGTGGGAATAATGACAACCGCAGCTTTCTTGGCATATGGGGCGATTTCTTCTATGTTTCCCGCGTCTCCGCTAAGCACAAGGTCTGCGCCGGCTTGGATTGCTGCTTTAATCTCAGCTGGATCCAGCGTGTCTATGCTTACAGGCACATTGACAACTTGTTTAACCCACTCGATAATGCGCTTTGGCCTTATCTGGCTGAGATTCGCCCGCAAGCATGCCTACGTCAATCAGGTCTGCTCCTGCCTTAACGAAGCGTTTTGCTGTCTGCTGGATTGTTTTCTTATCCATCAAAGCTGCATCAACGATTTCGGCTAGGACCCGCATTGGAAAGTCTTTGCCGACTGCCAAATCACCGATCAACATGCTGCCGGGTTTCTTGAGCAGCTCTTCTCGGTTTTTCTCGGTTTTTTCAATTTCTTCAAGGGCTTGCCTTTGGAGTTTTTCGCGAAGCAAATCGTCCGCGGGCACGGTTGTTGAGAGTTGAGTCTCACAAAGCGAATCTAAAACTGTTGGGAGGTCGGCCGCGTACCTTGGACCTTTGAAGGCTGCAACTCCTGTAACTTTCGATATGGTAGCTGTATCTCCTCGGACCAAACCCGGAACTAAAATCGCGTTAAAATCTGTAAGTTTCCTGTCTTTTAGGGCGTCCGCAATGGTTTTAGGAGTCAAAAACGCAGCGACAGCGATCTTGAGCGTTAAAGTCTCTGTTTCTACATTGCTCTCTTTGGCATAGCGGCGAACAGTCTCCTCTGCCAACTGCCCAGTTACCAAAAGCACCTTCAAGCTCTAAACCTCAAGCGTCTTTATGGTTGCGCCTCGGTTATTTGCCTTCGCGATGAAGGCTTCGCCGCCCACACTTCTGTTTAGATATTCCTTGACTTGGGCGAGGGTTTGTTTGGCTTGTTCCTGTTTCACTACCGCGTAGAGGGCTGGTCCCCAAGAACTCTGCCCCACCCCGTATGCGCCAGCTTTTTTTAGAAATTTGATGCATTCTGCGGCATCTGGGCTGGAGTAGGTTCCGCCTTGAGCTTGGGCAAAGTAGTTTCCAGTTATAACTTGGATTTTTGTTAAGGCATCACCGAAGGCTTCAATGTCATATTCAGCGAGGGCGGGAAGAAGCTTTAGCATTATTAAGCGGCAGATTTGCCCAACGTCTTCGGAAGGCATTTTGGTTAGTTTTTGGAAGGCATGGTTTTCTTCAGAGTTGGATAAGCCTTCTTTAGCGTTTGGTACAGCAACCACAAAGCGCCAGTTGGTGGGGACGGGCTGGCGGTAAATCAGCGGAGGGAAGTTTTGGGTTTTCTGGTTTTTGCCTCCGTCCACCACAAATCCGCCCACTTGGAAGATAGTCGTGCCAACGGCGGTTCGCTTTGCACGCCCCATAGCGACAGCTAACTCTGGAACAGAAGCTTTTATGCCGAAGAGTTTTGCGAGTGCTACTGCTATAGCTATGGATAATTGGGTTCCGGAGCCTAAGCCGATGTGGGGTGGAATCGCCTCAACGACGTTTATTTTTGCTTTTGGTTGGAGGCGGTAGACAGAAAAGAATTTGTGGGCGATGGAGTTTGCAAGCTCGACTTCTTGACCTTCAATCGCAAAGTTTGGGGAGTTATGGGCTTCTACAATGACGTTCGGATGGTCTATGCCTACGCCTAATCCGCCGAACATACGTCCCATGTCGCCGTTCATATCGATCAAGCCCAAATGCAATCTGGCAGGCGTTTTCACAATTACTTTCACGGCTTAACTCTCCAAGAATCAATTCTATACTGCAAATCCTCGAAAACTGCTGTGTACTCACTGTTCGGAGCGACATGTTCTACTAGATTAGCGTGGTTTTGGATTGTTTCTATTAGTCTGTTTGCTTCTTTCTGTTTCTCAGGGAGATTGATGAATGCTTTGACTCGGGTTGCATGAGTAATTGCTTCCAGGGCCAAGGGCATGGCGCGGCAGTAAGCTTGAGGAAGCTGTCTCGCTGTGGTTAGAAGCTCGACTTTGCATGAAAACTGTGTTCTTTCTTTGCCATCTGGCTCTAAATGAGCAATAGAAACTTCAACGGTGGCGTCTGCAGAACACAACTTTGGCGCATCGACGGCGTCTGCCTTGTCAAACCATTCCCTGGGCACTATCCCCTTATAATTTACCTCTTTAAAAGTGGACTTATAGAAAACCTCTATTTCGCTCGTTAAGTTAACAACGGCGCATTTTTTTTCAATAATATTGCGACAAGTTGATGAAGAATTGAATATACTCATTGATAGGTGCTGCTCGTCCATCAATTTGAGTCCCATTGGTGCTGCGTTTGATGTTCCATCAGGGTTGTAGGTGGAGACTATTGTTTCGCAACACATGCCTTTTCTAAACCCTAAATCGGTTAATTTAACCATTCAAACCAACCCTAGTCTTTTTAGAAGACCATATGCATCTTTTTTCAACCGAATGTAAATTTTCACAGTCGAATAATAAAGTTTTGCCGAGCAAACAGTCCTCCTTGTTCAATAATGCGCGAGTTTATTAATGATGTAAAGTTTTTGAACATAAATGATTTAATATACGATTTTTAAGGCTAATTGAAAAGACGCTAAACAATATACCCACAAGCTATATATCAAACTGATATACACACAATTCATTAAGGCGAAACCAATGAAAGACAACAACGCAACCTACGTTCTCCTCGGACTCCTCAGCCACAACCCCATGACCGGGTACGACATCAAAAAATCCGTCGGCACCCGAATGAGCTACTTCTGGGATTTAAGCTACGGACAAATCTACCCCACCCTCAAGCAACTTGAAAAAAACAAACTCATAACCAAACAAGTGAAAAACAACCCTAACGGACCAACGAGAAAAGTCTACACCATAACCGAAGCAGGCAACAAAGAACTCCAAACTTGGCTCGTTAAGCCAGCAAAAAAAGAAGTACACAAGTACGAATTCCTTCTCAAACTAATCTTCGGTGACCAAACACCAGCAGAATTCAATCAAAAACACATCGAGGAGTTCAAAGAAAGAAACCAAAAAATCCTTCAAACAATGATCGCTTTTGAAGAAAACCTAAAGCCCATAATTGACCAGAGCGAATCCTATTATTACGTATTTTTAACAATTCTTCTGGGCAAGAATATCTCTAAAGCGAGTGTAGAATGGGCAGATAACGCTATGAAAATGCTACAAGAGCACACAGTGGAGGTGAAATCTTGAGATTTTGGCCACATAAAAAATGGAAAAAAATTCTACTATCAGTCTCTTGATTGTTCTTATGATGTTTGTTGGCATCGGAGCTTACTTAGAATATAGCGTTTTCCGGGAGGTCTCGACCCAAACAGTTGTACTAAATTCAGGTGGCACTAAAACGGCGTTAGTAATCTATCACCCAGGGATAACAGATTTCGCTCAAAATGCCACTTACTCCTTTGCTGATGGTTTGATATCTAGCGGTTGGCGTGTAGAAATCGCCACGGCAAGCCCACAAGCCCCAACCAGTCTATCAGACTATTCGCTGCTAGTGCTCGGCTGGCCCATATACGACTTCAACCCAGGACCAACAATCACCAATCAAATCCACCGAGTGGGAAACCTTAACGGCACAAACACCGTGATAATGGTAATTGCTGGAGGCATGGATCCCTTGAATGCGCAAACAAACATGGGTAAGATTGTGGAAAATGCTAACGGAACGGTTTCAGAGACACTACAGGCTTTCCGAGGGGGAGATGCCTGGCAAACAATGCATGATGAAGGAAGCAAAATAATTCCGTAGTGGCGACCATGAAGAGACTACGCACAATCCCCTCTTTCATCAGTTCACTGAGAGTGGCAGCCTTCCCTCTATTCTTCTACCTCAACAATCAAGGAGACATTGCTGCATGTTTGATTCTCCTTGCATTTTGTGCAGGATCAGATTTTCTTGATGGCTACCTTGCCCGAAAACTAAACATAGCCTCCCGGATTGGCGCCTACTACGATGCCACCACCGACTTCATTCTCACGGCAGGAATATTCGCCATCTTCTATGCCCAAGGATACTATCCCTTATGGCTTCCGTTACTCATCGCCATCTCTTTTGCCCAATTCTTAGCAACAGGCTTTTTCACTAAAAAAACCTATGACCTCGTAGGCAGATACCTTGGAAGCGCTCTCTACATTGGCATAACCTTAACATTGATTTGGCCCATTCAAGCAGTTTTTGCTTTTGTCCAATATGCCTTTGTAGCTTTCTTTCTAGTTTCAATCGTAAGCCGCATAGTGAGCTTGATCCGAAAAACAAAAAGCGCCTTAAACTAAATATAGCAATTGCCAACTATTCCAGTACTTAAGGTGCCCCTAATGCCAGAAGAATGTCCTAGCCAAACAGACTTGCCAGAGCAGATTCGTGTTTCTGTTGGCACCGCCATTGTTCTCGGGCTAACAGAGGGCAAATTAGATGCAAAACCCACAACAGCGTACTTGATGACCTACAGAGCGGAAAAATGTACGGCTAATTGTGGCTTCTGTCCCCAAGCTCGAGAAAGTAAAAGCAGCTCAGAGTTGCTCTCGCGAGTCACTTGGCCTACTTTCCCAACCCTAAACGTCCTAGCTTCAGTTGCAACTGCAGCAAAGGAAGGCAAAATCAACCGCGTATGCGTCCAATCCTTAAACTACCCAAACGTGGTCGACCATTTAGAATCGATTGTGAAAGAAATAAAAAAGCGCTCAATAGTTGCGGTTTCGGTTTCCTGTCAACCTGCAAACAGGGATAATATCGTACGTTTGGCAAATTCTGGTGTTAACAGGTTGGGTATCGCTTTGGATGCAACCACTGAAGTTATTTTTGATAGAATTAAAGGAAAAAACGCAGGCGGTAAGTATGTCTGGCAAAACCAGTTCCGTCTGCTAAATCAAGCATTAGATGTTTTCGGGGAGGATAATGTTAGCACTCATGTGATTGTTGGGTTAGGTGAAACGGAAAAGGATGCTGTTAAGGTGATTCAGAGGTGCGTTGACATGGGTGTTTTACCCGCGCTCTTTGCTTTTACGCCCGTCCGTGGGACTGCTTTGGAGAAGAATTCGCCACCGAAAGTTAAAAACTACAGGCGTTTGCAGCTTGCCAGATACTTAATTGTCACAGGCAAAACGAGAGCTGAAGACATGCAATTTGATGCTGACCACAAAATCTCTGGGTACGGACTTAACAACGAGGCGTTAAATTGGGAGATTGAAGGTGGCTTGCCTTTCCAGACATCAGGTTGCCCCGACTGCAACCGCCCCTTCTATAATGAGAAACCAAGTGGACCCATCTACAACTACCCAACTAAACTATCCAAAAAAGAAGTAGAAACGGTAAAAAAACAACTGTTCTCTTAAGCTAATAGATGGTCGGCACTTTGACCTGACTCTTTTTTGATGTTACGTGGCAGTTTAGGCTTTTGCCTTGTCACCTGCTCAACAAGACGCCAGAATTCATCCATCGTGTAACCCTTAAGCAGCTCTTTCATTAGTTTCTTGACCTGATAGTAGGTCATCTGGGCTTCTCCTTTATCAAGACTTTCTTGTGGACCTTTAATACGTCGGAAGAGTTCATCCATTTGCCTTGGTGAGGCTCTGATACCAGCTTTCTCAAGGAGTTTCTGAATAAGGGTTTGACCAGTGTTTCTCCCAATAAAAATCATAGTCTCTCTACCCACGATTTCAGGCGGAAAAGGCTCGAAAACGAGGGGTTGGGAGAGCATTTCTTCGACGTCTTCTTCGATTTCATGAGTGAAAATGTTTTCGCCGATAATAGGTTTGTGGAACTGTATGGGCAGGGCGAATGCTTTTTCAGCTGATTGAGCAAGGCGATAGATTTTTCCTAAGTCTATTCCTGTGTCTATATTGTAGAGTAGTTCGGCTGAGGTGACAACTTCTTCGAAGGGTGCTATTCCTGCGCGTTCACCAAAGCCAGCGATACATGTATGCAGATAAGATACTCCTTCCTCCATTGCAGCTAGAGTGTTGGCTGAGCCTAAACCGAAGTCATTGTGGCAGTGGATCGAGAGCGGCGCCTTCTTCTTAATAGAATCAGGCAAGCCGTCGCGAATATGTGCCATTAAATAGCGCATCGAAAGGGGTCTAATGAAGCCGACGCTGTCAGCTACTCCCAATCGTATGGCGCCTGCGTTTGCAGCTGCCTCAAGAACCTGCAGAATGTCCTCAATGGGGGTTCGTGTAGCATCCATAAGAATAAAGTTCACATTGGTACCATGTTTTTTAGCGTAATCGATGGATTCAATTATTCTTTGTAGCACCTGTTCCTTTGTTAGCTTCAACTTGTACTGTAGATTTAATCCATTAATTGGGGATTCGAGGGTTATTTCTTTGATGCCGCTTTCCAAGCAGGCGTTGATACTATTCTTTGTGGGTTCTGCTGATGCAGTAAGCTTGGAGTAAGTGAAATTTTCGTTGACGATGCGTTTAACGGTTCGTTTTTCTTCCTCAGAAAGAGCTGGAAAACCCACATTGATAATAGCGACTCCGGCTTCATCCATTAACTTTGCAAGACGAACCTGCTCAACATATGTTAAGTAAACTGTTGGGGCTTTGATTCCTTCGCGGAAGGTTTCATCCCAGATAAACACACGGTCTGGAAGCTTAGGGGGTAGATTCTTCCGTAGGCGGTTGTAGTTAGCAATTAAGCCCTGAGCTTCTAGTTTTTTGAATATAGTCTTCCTCATTTAGACACAATCCAACAAATGAGCTAAATTATCATGTTTTATTTGCTAATACCTATATAAAACTGCATCTATCAAATTCTTTACGGTTTTTTTGTTTTGCTTGATAGTGGTCTGTTGTTGTGTATGTCATTTCTTGGTTTGTTTTTGTGTTAATGCTGGTTTTTTGTCACTTTTTTGGGGGTCGGGTGGTTGCTTTGGCTGCACTGCATGTCGGTTTTGCTGGTTGCGGGCATGAAAGAAGTTTTAGGTTTGAAGATTTCCATAGATTTGTAGAAGTCTGAATTGAAAGACTCATGGTCCCCTGTATTCGGCCCCAAAATAATCTATTTATTTTTCTCAAATTGGAAAAAACCAAGAAGAAATAGTAGTCCTAATACTGTTGATAACAAAAGTCTTAAGTGCAAAAAAGACTATCTAACTTCCAGAAGGGAAACCTAAATGAGCAGCAGCTTAAAAATCACCATTGAAAAAATAAAAGCGTTAGAAAGTGAGAAAAAGAACCTTTTAGACGAAATCGACGGACTCAAAAAAATGGTTGATGCAAAAGCCCTTGCGTTGGAAAGCGAAGTTGGCTTGCTACGAGACGAGGTAAAATCCCTCAAGTTTGTGGTGAACGGTGCAGAACCCAACATCGCCCAGAACAAAATACGTTTATAAATTCTATAAAATAACAATGGATAGCGTTTGCCAGCTCAGGTTTAATATGATGAGTTAGAGTTTAAAAAATCTCAGCCGGTGGAGGCGACACGCTTAAGCAAGTTGTTTATGCAGTCAGACAGAGCATTGCAGGCAGTTTTTCGTGCTTCGGTGGATGTGTCAGTTTCCAGCTTCTCTAGTTCTTTGTGAAGACGATCGCTGTTTTCGTTCAGTTCCTGTTTGTGTTTCTCGTAGTTGTCATGGAGTTTTTCCTGTTCAGCCGTAAACGTTTGCAACGTGACCTCGAGTTCATTTTTTGTTGTTCTCAGGTCTTGGGTTGTTTGTGCTAGTTGTTGAGCTGCCGTCTTCTTTGCGTTAAACTTGAAGAAGCTAATTCTTATCTCTTGCTGGATAGCGAATTGGTCTTCTAATTCCCGGATTTTCGTACTTAGACGTTGGACTTCTGCATTTCTCTTTATACTGCGATTGCGCGTTTGCTCAGCGTATTCTTTGTCGGCTTCGGCAATTTTGTGGTTGTTATCGACGAGAGCTTTGGCTTCTTCGGATATTGTGGATTCGGCAAGTCTGTTTTGGGTAAGAGCACCTTCGACGTCAAGGAAAATCTGGGTGCGTTCTTTAATGAACTGATTGTCCACCATTATTGCAGGGTTAGTTTCGAATTCAGAGATAACCTGCCGCATGCTTACCAGCCACTCATCAAAGTACTGACTGAAGGGTGAGAGCGCAAAGATCTGGTTTCCCAACCTGTTAAGGCTGTTGAGAGTTTTCTGGGCGACTTCTTGTGTGGACACCTTAGGGGTTTCTTCCTGAAGGTACTTGGCGCCTTGCTTTTGCTTTTTTTCTTTTGATTTTTTTTCGTGTGTACTCTTTGAGAATTGCTTGCCGGCACCTTTGCGTGAACTTGTTTGGGATCTGAAACTCATAAATAACCACTGTATACAGGAAATATTTAAAGAATGGCACACTCCCCGGGAGGGCTGAATTGTTGAGGGTAAAAATATGAGTTTTTGTAAAAATAAACAATGAACCTTTATGTCTAAAGGATTTTTCAGTATACGAAACTGCTACTTGCGGTTTCTTCTGGAAGAACTTTGCGATATTTGAGGATTTTTCCAAATTGCCTCGGAATCCCCAAACTGTCCTTATCAAACCTGGAGCATATGGGGCGATATTTTTAAATGCAGAATCGTCAGATATTGAATTGGACGGGTTGTCTTTGAACGAAAAATTACATCCTTATGTAGTATTCCTTCCGAAAACAGAAAAAAAAGATAAAATCCTCTCCGCCATCTTCGGCTCCAAAGCAGGCGTCGACATCCTCCGCTACAGTCTAAAACAAGGTATCCAAAAAAACATTTACCAAAAGGACCTAGTTAAAACCCTCAACTACAGCAACAAAACAATCATAGAAAACCTCAAATCCCTCACCGTCCTGGGGGTCTTAAATGAGTCTATGGAGAAAAACGACAAAGAAGGTCGAATCATCTGGATAAAAACCTACCAACTCACCAACCTCGGCAAATGGTTCGCGTTGCTTATGGCTGAAGAAAAAGAACTCACCGAAACTGAAAAAGCAGAGATACTTCAGAGCCTATTCCGCACCTATGTTAAGCAGGTCAAGAGGTTGGCAGAGGAAATTGGAATAAATAAAAAGATGTTAGAGGAAACTTTCAGGGAAGAAATGAAAAGCAGCCCCTAGGCATCAATCCAAAATTTTCAAAACAGGGAGGTATATAGGAGAAGAGAATGGCGAAGAAACCCATTTTGACTGGGCTGTTTTGTGGGGTTTGGAGATAGTTTGAGGGGGAGAAGGGAGAGCGTTTTAAAATTAATAGGTCTCCAAACCTTTCCACATGCCCAGCTAAACGGTTTCTTTTTTGCCTCCTCTACAGTGCTTTGAACGCTTCAAACCACCGGTTATACTGGCTTAGCATATCCAGTGATACTGACGGTTTGCGTTCTTCCAATATCTTACGGAAATCATCCATTGTAAGCGATCTTGGTTTAGCCTCTTTATCCATGGCTCTTCCTGTCTCGAAGAATTCACCAATCAAACTTAGCTGAGCTGACTGACACACATCGCGTATGTCGCTGCCTGAAAATCCTTCCGCTAGCCTTGCCAGTTCATGGAGATCTACGTCGTCAGTTATCTGCAGATTACTCGAATAGAGCTTCAGCATATTCAGCCTAGTCGCATGGTCAGCAAGTGGAACAAGGATACGTTTCTGGAAACGGCGGATAAATGCCCAATCTAGGTCCCAGGGCTTGTTTGTTGCGCCAATAACATAAACATGAAGAGCCTTGCCTTTGTCCACGATGCCATCCATCTCTTTAAGGAACTGGTTTTTTACCCGGATTTCGCCGCCTACCTCATTTGAGTGGTTGCCCATAAGCGAATCCAACTCGTCCACGAAAACTATTGCGGCTTTCCCATCTGTAGCAGACTTTCGAGCAGACCCAAACAGCTTGGCAACGTTCTGTTCAGCTTCTCCAAGCCATTTTGACATAATCGAAGCTGCATCAATGCTGTAGAAGTTCGCGTCAATTTCCGTTGCAACCGCCGCTGCCAACAGAGTTTTGCCACATCCAGGTGGACCAAAAAGCAAGATGCCTCGTGGCCACCCCAGCGGAAACAAATCAGGACGCTGGACTGGGTAAACGATGGCTTCTTTCACGGCTTTTTTTGCGGTGTCTAAGCCTATGACTTCTTGCCAGTTAACCTTTGGTCTCTCTGTCATGACAAGCTCCTCATTGGGTTTTCCACTTATCCCGTTACCGTTGCCCTCCATGGTTGCAGCTCCTCCACTTTCACCATCATTATTAGCGGCTTGATTCATCTCATTGGCGGAAACCGTTCCCTGAAGCGACTTAATTCGCTCCTGATACGCAATTGCCCGCTGTACATACACTTTGTTCAACCCGTATTCAGGGTAGAGCTGCACAAGCTGTAGTAGACTCTCGATTGCTTTTTGGTATAGGGTGATTGCTCTTCCTTTTTGCCCTTGTTTATCCAGTCGTACAGCATCTAGGGCATAAGCTGTTGCTGCTCTTTCAAGTTCACTTGACGCACTCATCGTGTTTTCTCTCCTTCTCTCTTATTCTGGTGAACGTAACTCAATCTTTATTTTACCTTTAGCACCAAGGCCTTCGAGGGCACGCTCAATCTCCTCATTTGAGGTCTTCAGCTCAACGCTGCATCGACCCAAATCAATCTCGCCGTTAGTTTTACGCACATACTCTAGCAGCACATCTTCCAACGCCGGTTTCTCCACTTTAAGCGAGAACTCCTTAACCTCTGATTTTCTGTAGGAAAACAAGGTTTTCTCGGGGTCAAAGCCAGATTCCTCCACAGTTTTCTTGGTAAACACTTGGGAGGAACTCGCCGTTAGGGCAACAAGCTCTCTTATTGGGGTTTTCTCTTTTACCGGCTCTGAAGTTGGCGGCTCTGGAAGAGTTTCCGCGAGTCTCTGCTCCATAAAACAGGAGGCTTCCTTGAGGATTTCCTCTCCCGCCTCCGTTTTCTTTCCTACAGGGATAATTGTTTCGTCTGTAGTAATTCTGGTGGCGTGAAGAGTATCTTGGATGGTTTGGTTAACAGTATTTAGTTCAGAGCTAACGTCAGGCAACACCTGGAACAGCTCTTGCGAAACACCCTGAAGTAGCCGCAAAGCAGGTTTTAAGTCGGCAACGATGTCGCCTAGTTCCTTTATGGTTTCAAGGCGCAGAACCACGCGTTCAATGGCTATTTGGACGTTGTGCAGGAACTTGACGAGTTTTCGAACTTCCGCAATTTCGGTGGCGCACATTGCGGCTTTTTCTTTGTTGTTCTTTTTTAACGCGAACATGCAGGTTTCAAAAAGGATGCGGTCCCGCTCTTTTAAGCGGAAACTTGCCTGCTCCAATTTATTGTGCTGTACTTGAAGGGTACAAATAGATCTTGTTGCGACTTCACGTATGGGTGGAGGGTTTTGATTAATCAGATTTTTAATATTTTAGCCCTCCAACCCTCTTGTATTTCTATTTTTTGCTAGGTTATAATCCGGCTTTTCCTATTTCTTTAACGTAAACAACAACTGGTGGCTCGGGAAGTTTTGACGCTGCATTGGTAACTTGTTCAGCGTAGACTTTGTTGGTTTTTTGAGAATTTAGTGATTGGTCACCTAGTAGTACACTTGAGAGCCTGCTTTTTGTGAGTTCGAAATCGGTTTTTTCGCTGGTTGCGCGTCTGAGAGTATCTTGTAGCAGGGCGAATGCCATTCGGTAGTTTTCTTCATCTACTTTTCCTATTTCATGCTCGATTTCCAGGTTTGCGATAGCGTAACTGAGAGAGGTTATTTCATCTTGACAGCGTTCAATTTCTATGCCAGATTCGTCGATGATGACTTGAGCATCCTTTTTGAGCTGTGCCAACACGTTTGTAAAGCTATTATGGAGATCCTGGTAGACTTCAGAGGTGATCTTCTTTTTATCCACGAGGTCTTTTAGGGCTTCGTCTTTGCGCCAAATTAGAGGTATGTGATCGCAAAGAATGCCAGCTTGGTTTTTAATTTTAGATATAAATGTGACTTCAGTACCGTTAAACCGTAAGCTTTCCATGGGCTGCTTGGTAAATTGGCCATCGCCAAATTCCACGTAAACTGCGTCGAATTTTCCATTAGGAGTTAATGCAAATGAGGCAACCTTGCCGATTACTCGTCCATATTCATTCTTTATTGGTTTGCCAATAGAAAGAAAAAGATTGGAGTTAGACATTTTGTGTTTTTCTCCTTATCTTAGAATGTTGTTTTTTCTGCTTGAGAAGCTGGGGATGATGGCATTCCTGGGGGCAGATCTGGGAACTTGTCTTTTATCTTTTGCTCTGCAACTGTTGCGGCTTCGGTTAGAATCTTTGATGCATCTTCGTTGACTGTGTCGAAGTTAAGTGTCATTCCGCTGCCTTGGCCTGCTTCAATCATGATTCCGCTTAACATGTTGCCGATTTCGCCTAGTTCACTTTCTGCTTCTGGGAACACGCTGACTAAGCCTGCTTTAACTGAACGTAGAACACCCACGGCTGGACCGAGAGTTGATACGACGTCACCTAGTTCTGATACTGTGCGTAATCTTAATGTAATTTGTTCGAGAGCAAGTTTAGCATTCATAATTAACTTTGACATTTTCCTGACTTCAGCTAGCTCGTTTGCGAAGACGTTTGCGCGTGCACTGTCATGTTTTGTGTATGCATCTACGATACGTGCAAAGATAGCTTTGTCTCTTTGGCTGAATCTATCGGTTGCTTGGTCAAGCTTCTGTACTTGAAGCTCGATGCGTCTGACTGCGAAGTCTAATCGTGGTTTTAGTGGTCCTGGTGGTTTCACTGCGTCTTTTATGCGGTTTGCGAATGGCTCATCTTCCCGTTTACTTTCCCACTTTTTAGCGAATCTTTCTGACAATTTGATTACCTCTGCATGCCTAACATACAGAAATTAATCTTATACATTGTTAATATGGTGGAAATATGCACGTATATATGTACAGATATACATGATGGGAAAAACAGCTCAGCCCTTTAACTAGAAGAGTTAAACATGGTGTTGGTACTGGTGTGTTTATACAGAAACATGTAAGTTAGACTAAAAAGATGCGCTAACTAACTGCTAAAATAAAAAGGTGAATTGAATGAATAGCAGATTAAAAGTATTCGGTTTAATAGCTCTTTTAGGCTTCGTTGCAGGCGTCATTGCACAAGTCACAGCAACATACTTTATCCCGTGGCTGATCTTAGTTTTGCCATCGCTAGCCGGCTTAACAAGCTTTATGGTTGCAGGATTTGCAGGTGCAGTCCTTACTGTTGCAATAGTAGGCGCTTGGGCATACATGACCGGCAAAAAAGATCCGTACTAAAAAAGAGCCAACTCCCAACCTCTTTCTTTCCGCTAAAGATAGTTTACCCTTTCTTTGCAACCTTAAAGTTGCTTTTTGTAAAGGAACTTGAATTAAGAATTTCTTCTCGAAAACTCAATTAAGTTTTCCTCTATTTTTTGGAACCTGAGTTCCCTTCCATTTTTTTCAGCTACTCGGATTATTTTACTTTTTCTTAAACAGTAAGTAAATTGCCTCGCGTTCCCTACCGGAATTTCGGCCAGTTTGGCCAATTCTCTGTTGGTAAAAACTTGATTTAGACTATCAGGCAATAATTTAAGGTAATCAGTTTTGTTTTGGAGGAGAAGTCTACTGTTCACCCGTAACAGTCTTCTTTCTTTGATACTATCACCTTTTCTTCTCCAGCTTCCTTTACCATCATCACACCTTATCTCTTCTTCATCGATGAACAAGACTTCCAAAGAAAAGTTCTTCTCTCCGATCATTTGTGGAATCATAACCAACTCACGAAACAAGTCAGTTAGTCTTCCATTTTTTGGGGATTTACGTGTGTTTATGAATAGATTGTCTTTTGTAATGTAGGTTACCCATTTCTTTTCGGGTAGCGGATAAACTAACCTCACTTGATGTTTTTTGGTAAGCGTTTGGAGTTTTTCTTTGAGGGCTGAAAAATTTCTGGTTTGAACTTCTATGACTAATTGTCCTCTCAGGATATCTACTATATAGTTGTCCAACCTTACTTCAAAGTGGTCGCCAAGCAGAGAGTATATTCTCTTAATTTCTGAATGAATAGCGTACTCGTTCATTACCTTCAAAAAGAAAATCGGCAACTAATAAGCCTACTTTTTAAAAATTTTTTTCCATACGCAATTGATCTATGGTATCTCGACAACCTCATAAAATAGAGACGGATTTTTTAAATTGTGGACTCAATAGCGGAAAAAGTATTCACAAGCTTCCGGCATTATTAACCCCGCCTTCCGCTTCATCGTACCTCGATTTTCTCATCGTCCAAGTTATAGGAAATCGACCGAGCTTATTTGCGTTTAGTCTCTTCTTTGAGTTTTTCTTTTTGTCATGTTGAGTGAAGTCCTTTTGCAGAAACCAAAATTAAAGTCACCATCAATACATATTAGCAAAGGCGTTCAGGCAACAGCCATTCCTGATTCTACACCAACTAAAACAGGAATAAATTCTGCGTCAAGAACGATTATTTGCTCGATATCAATGAAGAAAGCGGCTAATGGAGCATATGTTTCGGAGTACTCCAGTTTCATCTCTATAACGTGACAGTCAGAGAAGTTGAAGTCATACGACCATTCTGTCATTTGGTAGCCAAATTGGTTTCTGTAAAAGAACTGCATATCGGCCGAGTCTTTACGCATGAGAGAGCCGTCAGGGGCAGAAATTACGATAGTTGTATTGTGCCAAGTTACACCTTCGGGAGCTGGACTTTTGAAAACTCGAAACTCAGATCTCTTAGTGACGTTTGCTTCATAGGTTAGGCCTATCTGTTTAGGGTCTCCTTTACCCTGCATGTTGTCATACCTTGTTTCATAGTAGTTTATGACCGCTGAGTCGATAAAGTTGGCTTGTGTATATGTTAGGTAAGTGCCTGGATGAAGGTAAGCCTCTGGGTCGGATGAACCAATAAATCGTTCTTTTGAAAGAATAGATGAATAATTAATAGACTCTGCTCTGCTAAGTACCATCTCTTCTTCTTGGTTATCGATGTTTCTCGAGATGTTTTTCTGGTATTTCGGAGGGATTTGTGTACTATACCAATCCCAAATAAGCAAAGATGTGACAATTAAGGTTGCCAAGCATACCGTAAGTATTAGGTGTCTTTTTTTCCACACCTCGGCTGACCTCAACCTTATCTGTTTGCTGCTTACTCTTAAAACTGACGCTATAGCAGGTCAAGTGGATAAGTAATGAATCAGTATTAAAAAAACAAAATCTGAAAATAACTATTAATATTAACAGATACAGGCTCACAATAAAACTCGCTTTCCTGCACAGAAAACGTTTAATTTTAAGGCATTTGAAGGATTGGGCTTGATGCAACAAAGTAGTATAATAAAGATAGTAACGTAAAGGAAAACTACCTTTAACGGATGAAGATAGTAGATAAATACGCGATTGCCTTATTCTGTGAATTAAATAAGCTCCCAAATTATCCATATAACAGACCCGGTGTCACGGATGAAGTACATACTAGTTATCGGAGACGGAATGGCTGATTACCCAATTCCAGAATTAAGCAACAAAACCCCTCTCCAAGCCGCTTACAAACCCAATATGGACTCCATAGCTGCCCGAGGCAGAAACGGATTAATCAAAAACGTCCCCGACGGTCTGACCCCGGGTTCTGAAGTTGCCATCTGCTCAATTTTGGGCTATGACCCAAAAGTTTACTGCACTGGCAGAGGACCCTTGGAAGCACCTTCAAGAGGCATAATACTGGGCGAAAAGGACGCAGCCTACAGATGCAATTTAATAACAGAAAAAGACGGCGCTATTGCTGATTACTCAGCTGGACATATAACAACTGAAGAAGCTGAACAGCTTATAGCAGCAATGAAAAAAGCATTTGATAAGCCCAGTCAAATTGAGTTCTTCCCAGGCTTAGACTACCGCCACTTTTTAATTCTCCGCAACTTCCCAAAGCCAGAACAGATCCAGTGTACTCCACCCCACGACGCAATAGGCGTAAAAGTTGAGAATGTTTTACCTAAAGCCACGTCACCAAAGGCAAAAAACCAAACTCAACTCCTAAGAAGCTTAATCGAGGGATCCAGAGAGATTCTATCTTCTCACCCAGTAAATATTTCTCGTGAAAAAGCTGGAAAACGACCAGGCAATTTAATTTGGCTCTGGGGAGGAGGCAAAAAACCAGACATGCCTACATTAGAAGAGAAGTTTGGGATGACGGGAGCGGTTATCTCCGCGGTTGATTTGGTTAAAGGAATCGGCAGCTACGCAGGTATGCAAATAATAAATGTACCTGGTGCAACGGGTCTATCAAATACCAACTATGAAGGCAAAGCAGACGCCGCCTTAAAGGCACTTGAAAGCTATGATTTTGTTTGTGTACATGTTGAAGCGCCTGATGAAGCTGGTCACTGTAAAGATTACAAGTTGAAGGTAAAAACCATAGAGGACCTCGATAAAAGACTCCTCGGCAGGCTCCTAAGAGGTTTGAAGGAGCCCTATGCGATAGCTATCTTGCCTGACCATTCAACACCAATAAGCATCGGTACACACTCAAGAGATCTGGTGCCCTTTGTCATTGCTTCACCGAATCTAAAACCAGACAGCGTTAAGGCCTTTGATGAATCTTCTGCAAGCAAAGGCGAGTTTGGTCATGTAGAGAAAGAATACTTGATTTCGCTTCTGTTTGCTACAGGCAAACCCTAAGTGGCGTGGGTATCTGTCTTGTGTCGGTGCCTTTTATGCTTTTTTTTATGACCACTTTTATTTTCTGAGTCATCTTCGCTGTCCCATGCATCGACCAAGAGTTTTTTCTCATAGCGTAGCTTTTTTTCTCCGAAAGGTTTGGCAAATTTGCCGCTGCGATGGCGTGGAAAAAGATATCCGTACAAAAACAGGGTAAATCTGCCTTTTTTGGACTAAAGGATTAAAGCAAACGTTCCATGGTAACTTAAATAGAAGAAAATGCAGACCGAAGACTCCAGTTCTATTTTCGAATTACTCACCAAACCCGTAAGAAAAGCCTTAGCAAAGCTTGGATTTTCTAAGCCCACCTTACCACAGATTATGGCTTTTCCAGTCATTTTGGAAGGCAAAAATGTTCTTTTAATAGCGCCAACCGGCTCAGGGAAAACCGAAGCTGTCCTCCTTCCAATATTCTCAAAACTGGTGGAGAAGAAAAGCCCCGCGCAAAAAGGTATCCAACTAATCTATATCACGCCGCTCCGTGCGTTGAATCGTGATATGCTTAAGCGTTTGATGTTTTGGGGAGAACAACTGGATATTACGGTAGAGGTTCGACATGGCGATACTGAAATGAAAACTAGGCGGATGCAGGCTAAAAAACCCCCGATGGTTTTGGTTACGACGCCTGAAACGTTGCAGGCGATTTTACCTGGTTCGCAGATGCGCAGGCACCTAAAAAATGTGGGGTATGTAGTTGTGGATGAGGTGCATGATTTGGCTTCAAGCAAACGAGGCGCGCAGTTGTCGATTGCACTGGAACGTTTGCGGTTGGTTACGGGAAGGGAATTTCAGAGAATCGGGTTGTCTGCAACCATTGGAAATCCAGAGGAAATCGGCAATTACCTGGCTGGAACCCGTAGAAAAATAACTATAATCCATGCAGTTTTGGAAAAAAGTTACCGCTACAACGTTGAACATCCTTCGCCCATAGAGAAAGATTATGAGTTAGCTGGAAAGCTGGATACTTCCCCTGAAGCAGCATCGCGAATTCGCCGCATTCTGGAGTTAATTGATTCACATAAGTCCACACTTGTTTTTGTTAACAGCCGAACAATCGCGGAGGTTTTAGGTCATAAGTTGGCTCAGCTGAATCGAGACGACATCGCAGTGCATCATGGCTCAATTTCTAAAGAGGAGAGAATAGCAATAGAAGACCAATTCAAAGGTGGACAGCTAAAAGCCATCATATGCACAAGCACACTTGAACTGGGCATTGACATTGGCAACGTGGATTTTGTAGTTCAATACATGTCACCAAGGCAAGTTAACAGCTTAATCCAGCGGGTTGGCAGAAGCGGACACCGACTTGACAAATCTTCAGAAGGAACAATTATAACCGTTTACCCTGATGATGCCCTTGAAGCGTTAGCGTCAATAAAAAACGCTAAAGAAAACCGAATTGAACCTGTCCTAATGCATGTCGGAGCGTTAGATGTTTTGTCACATCAAATAGCTGGGTTACTTATGGACCAACAATCCCTGACATTGACAGAATTGACACGTTTAATCCATAGATCCAACCTATACAGCAACATCAAAAAAACAGAGTTGCTAGACCTAATACATTTTTTAGAAAGCCTCAACCAATTAAGATTTAACGAAGACGAAGAAGTATTGAGTAAAACACGCAAAACCCGCATATACTACTACAGCAACCTATCCATGATTCCAGACGAACGCCGATACCCAGTCATAAACGTGATTAGTGACCGCAAAATCGGCACTTTAGGCGACGAATTCATGGCACTTCACGCCAGAATAGGTTTAAACTTTATTATGAAAGGCAAAGTCTGGCGCATCGCGCAAATCGAGGAAGAAACTGGAACTGTACATGTCATTCCGTCAGAGGATCCTTTTGCTTCTGTGCCAGGGTGGGATGGAGAAATCTTACCTGTGCCCTTTGAAATTGCTCAGCAAACAGGGCAGAATAGAAAAAGAATCGCACATGTCCTCAAAGAAACTGGAGATGTGGCAGTTGCCGCAGAGGTTTTAGCTAACGAATTAGGCTCAGACAAAAACAGCATGTTAAACGCTATAAGCGAAGTCGATGAACACATAAAACAAAATGCAGCCCTGCCAACAGAAGACCACATCGTCATAGAATTATATGACCGATACATCGTTGTGCATGCGTGTTTTGGAGAGCTAGTTAACAAGACTTTGGGCGGAATCTTTGACAGCGCCCTCTCTGAGACGGAAGTTATTACGGGATGGTGGACCGATGGCTACCGAATCCTTATAGAGGCACCGCGGAAACTGAACAAACAGGAAATTTCCGAGTTACCGCACACATTGTTTGGCTTTGATGATGAAGCGGTTGATTTTGCTTTTAAGAAGTATTTGGAAGCAAAGTTTCCTTTTGGTTACAAGATGAAGGCTGTGGCCGAACGTTTCGGTGTGCTGTCACGTGGCAAAACAATGAGCCACCAGCGGCAAGCTGAACTTAAGGCGCACTTTGAGAATACGCCTGTTTATCGTGAAACCATCCGCGAAGCCATGATGGAGAAAATTGATTTAGAAAAAGCCAAACAAATCATGCATGAGGTGAAAGCAGGCAACATTAAAGTAACAACCTACCAAAGCTACGATAAACCGACACCTTTGGCATACTTCATACTGTCAAAATTTGCTGATGTAACCGAGATGATGGCTCCAGAAAAAGTCATAGTTAACAACATAGACAAACTCAAGATGGCCATAGACGCACGCGAAACAACCTTGCTCTGCATGAAGTGTGGCGAGTGGAAAATTCACGAAAAAATCAAAGATCTCCCTGACCAACCCAAATGCGGAAAATGTGGTTCTGAACTGCTGGCGCCCCTTTACCGTTCTCAAGACAAAACACATCTTTACGATGCTCTAATACGAAGACGTGAAGGCAAAGAGTTAACGCCTGAAGAACTAAAAGAAATCAGCCAAGCCCGAAGAAAAGCAGATTTGATTTTAAGCTACGGAAAACAGGCGGTTCGCGCATTACAAGTAAAAGGTGTCGGTCCCGAAACAGCGTCACGGATTTTGGGCAAGATGCAACCTGACGAAGACAAATTTTACATGGATCTGCTCAAAGCGAAAGTACAGTATTTGCGCACAAGAGAATTCTGGGAAAAATAGATCCTTTCAGGCTGAGTATTGATGTCTTTCTCATTTTTTCATCCCGCATCTCCTCAATTTCACCTGTTGTCTTTAGTTTTGGAGAAAATGCCGTCGTGAAGTATTCTGCGTAACTGCCGTTTCTTTGTTTTTTTTCTTTTTTGGCATCTATTATCATCTCAGCCATTAGGTTTTTAATTATTTATTCTCTTCATGAATTAGTCTAATGAAACTTCTTTAAATAGCAAACATATGTTTGTGAAGTTTTAATAGCAAATTAGCTTGAGTTCGGCTTAATACTTAACTAAAGTGAATTTCAAAGGCGCAAGAGTTTTGCTTTGTCGCTCCGATAGACAGAAACGGCAATAATTACCATGACAGCAATTACTATTACAACAACTAAAGTTATCCAATTCAACGAACCACAAGATGTCGACATTTCTGCTGCATTTGAATTCAGGTTTATCGCAACTATGTGTGTGCTGTGGTGATAGTTAAAAGATAGAAGCCACGAGTAACCTGTAGAAATAGCATCAAAGTTTATTGGTTCTCCGTCAAGCAATACGTTTAGGTCTGAGATATCTGTGAGTATGCTTTTTGAAATATACACGTTTATGTACCCTGTTGATCCGTCAGGTCCAGTAAGGCTAAAGCTCAACTGTTTTTCTGTTGGGTCAAAAGAGAACGCTGCAATAGTAGAGTTTGTCTGAATAGAGATTGGGTTTAGCTGTGAGTTGGAGTTGGCTGATTCGAAGTTAACTATTGTGCTTATTGGCAGATACGTTATGTTTCCAGGGTAATCAGCTTTCAAAAGAAAATCCCCATCTACCGGAGGCATCCAAGTCAAAAGAAAGTCTCCAAAGACACCAGTATTAACTGTAGTGATTTGATTCCAAGAGCTTCCACCGTCAGCACTATACAGAAACGATACAGGTTGACAAGATAAGGGCCAGCCTGCATCACTCAAGTTCCCTGTAATATCAAATTTTGATGCGCCATCAGCGGTATAGTTTCTGCAGAAAACAAAAAGCTGAGGAATAGCCGAATGCTCTGCTCCGGGTCCTCCTCCGATCGGTAGGATCCTTTCGTTGGACGTGACGGTTAAAGTTGATTTTAAAGACTCAGAGATGGCGCCGTTTGCATCTGTAACTCTGACGTAGATATAATTTGTCATATTAACTGTTGGCGTAAATATCCAAGAATTTGTGCCAAAAGAACAATTAAAGCTAGATTCTAAGCGGTCATCTACGTACCATTGATAGGTGTATGGAGATGCATTTCCCGTTATAGTTGCGGTAAAAGTTATTGATTGACCTGCAATCACCGTTGATGAAAGGGGTGATATGGTGATTGGGCTTTTACCTGTCCAGTAGTAGCCAGCGTAATAGGCTGTTTTGTTCACAAATCCTGAGGCTGAGCCGATAAGCAGAGCCCATTGGTCGTTGCCAGTTACATTATAAGCTATTGTGGGGGTGTTTGGCCATGGTGGCAAATTATCAATTCCATAGGTTAATGATAAATCAGCCTTCCAACTTGTTCCCGTCCACTTAAAGCATTCTATGCTGCCATGCATTGGTCCTCCGCTTGCTAATCCAACAAAGAGAACCGTGCCACCTTCAAAACCTTGAGCAACATAAGGAACAGGAAAGAGACCGCTTGGACTAACCGCCTCATTATTAGGTAAACCGTTTACTAGAATATTTTGCGGGCTCCACACTGTTCCATCCCATTCAAACCCAAGATAACCTTTATTGTCATAGTTATCAACAACTAAATCCCATTTGCCGTCACCAAGCAAGTTGTAGACTAATGTGGCAAAGTTATTTCCGCCCCCATCCTCGTTGAAATTAGGTAAACCGTTAATTATTTTAGAATTCTCCACCCACTGTGAACCCCGCCAAGAATAACCTATCCAACCACGCCCTTCCATGGGTTCTAGCCTTGACGAATAAGAATTTCCAGCGATTATCATGTCAAAAGTGCCCTCGCCAGCCACGTTAAAGCCAACAGTGGGATCATTTCCATTTGCATACGCTGTTAAACCTTTCACGATGGAATTGTCGCTCACCCATTTTGCCCCATCCCAAACATACCCAATGAATGGGAATTCATTGATGGTCCAACCGTTAAAAGGACCAATTATTAGGCTCCATCGACCATCACCCTTAAGGTTGAAAACAAAGCATTGACAGTTCTCACCTATTCGACCTAGCGAGGGCAAACCTTTGGTAAAATTTGAATCTGCCTGCCAACCGACAGATTGCGCCTTGACAACGATGGTAGAGTCAGTTAAAGCGGATAGTAAACTTATGCACAATAAGGAACAAACCATGACACTCAATTTTTTAGTGGCGGCCAATCCTTATCCTCGTCCCTAACCGCATGAAGATCCGGTCTGCTTTTAAGTTTGTTGGCAAATCGAAACTTTGGGCATCGCTTTGTTAATTGAATGTTTAACGTTTAATAGGAGTTTTTTGGTTCTTGATTAGCGTTGATTTGCAGTGGCAGAGCAGAAAAAACGTGTTCTTAAACGTTCAATTGGCTTGTGGAGTGCTGTCGCCATCAACGTTGGTGCAATCATAGGCGGCGGAATCTTTGTTGTTACAGGTATCGTTGCAGGTTATGCTGGTTCAGCGCTCGTAGTTTCCATGATAATCGCCGGTGTCATCGCTTTCATTACTGCCTGGAGCTTTGCTAAGTTAACCGCTTGGCAACCCGTTGAAGGCGGCGTCTATGAATATGGGCGTCAACTCGTTTCGCCTTACGCTGGGTTTTTGGCAGGTTGGATGTGGCTAGTCGCCAATACCTTTACGGGAGCAGCGGTGTCTCTTGGCTTTGCCTATTACTTGGCGTCGGCTTTTCCTAATTTGCCCACCAGTTGGGTTGCTGCTGTTTTGTGTTTAGCCTTTACAGCTGTGAATTTAGTCGGTGCAAGGGAATCCACAAGAGTTAACAACGTTCTTGTTGTAATCAAGCTTGCGGTGCTAGCTTTTTTTGTTGCCTTTGGCATCTTGCATGTTAACTTGGGCAATTTTGACCCGTTTGTGCCTCTTTCAAGCGGTATGCTCTATGGTACCTTCTTCGTATTCTTTGCTTACGGCGGTTTTGCAAGGGTATCCGTGGTTGCTGAAGAAGTTAAGGATGCAAAACGAAATGTGCCCTTGGCCTTGCTGTTATCATTGGCGATTTCGATGTTGGTATATGTTCTGGTAGGGTTGGTTGCGGTTGGTTTGTTAGGTCCAGTGGGTCTTGCGGGTTCACCTTCTCCTTTAAGCACAGCGATTGGTGTCACGGGTAATTCATTGGCAGTTCAAACCATAGCCGTCGGTGGCTTAGTGGCAACCGCAAGCGTTCTACTGACCGCGATTCTAGGAGTCTCACGTATGGCATATTCAATGGCAAGACGCAACGATTTGCCTACTATTTTAGCCCGCTTGCATCATAAGTTTTTGACGCCTTACTGCGCAATCGTAGTCAGCGGTGTTTTGATGGCGCTTCTGGTTTTGTTTATAGATTTAACACAGGTTGTGGCGATTAGCACTTTTGCGCTCGTCTTTAACTATTCCATCACTAACATTGCGGCTTACAAATTAAAGAACGGCAAAAACCAACACAAGATTATGCCGCTGCTGGGTTTGGCAACTTGTATTTTGCTGTTATCATTTATTCTTTTAGCGTCAACCTTGGCGTGGATTGTGGGGGTTGTTTTCTTGGTTGTCGGAACACTTTATTATGTGCTGCATAAGAGGCTCAAGCAAAAAGATGAGAAATCCGCTGGTTAGGTTGCGATAAGAATTTTAAGGTTTAAAAAGGGTTAAAGGTAGGTAAGCCGATGCCGATCAAAGCTGTCTTATTTGATATGTTCGATACACTCATGCTCATAGAAAAGAACCATGAGTTCTATAGCCCATCTCTGATGAGGATGTACAGGTACCTAAAAAGAAATGGAATAGATGTATCCTTTGAAAAGTTCGATGCAGCCTACATTGAGGTTCGCGACCGGCTTTACGCCAAGGCAGATTTGAATTTTGAAGAGCCCCACTTTAACGTTCGCGTTTCAAAGACACTAAAAAGTCTGGGGTACAAGTATGAGGTCTCAAGTCCCCTTGTAATTGAAGCTACGGGCGAGTTTTGTGCGGAATTCATGAAGTATGTCCGCATTGACCCAAATACCAAATCAATGCTTGAAATGTTGCATGGGAAATACAAACTTGGGATAATTTCTAATTTTGCTATCCCTGAATGCGTGTTCAAACTGCTAAACGGTGACCGCCTAGAGGGGTGGTTTGATGTGATCGTGATTTCGGGGGCAGTTAACAAGCGCAAGCCAAGTCCGGAGATTTTCCAAAGTGCGTTGAAGACTTTGGGTGTTTCAGCGTCTGAAACAGCTTTTGTCGGTGACACTATTGATGCTGATGTTGAGGGTTCCAAGGCCGTGGGCATGAAGTCCATATACATCGAACGCCGAGAACAGAAAGCCTCTGAGAAGTTTTGTCCTGATCAAACCATAAAGACTTTAAAAGAGTTACCTGTAGCACTTGAGCGATGTTAGGTCTTTTTAGAAAACTATGCAGACGGAACGGTTTTTTGGATAATACAGCTATAGCGGTTTTATAGCATATGAACCAAATCGCTGTGTTTTTGAAGAAAATCTAATCCTTGCTTTGTAACTACATATCCTTCCCTGCCATCAACAATCGTTGGAGTTATCAAACTTTTGCCAAGCAAAAAAGTAATGTAAATGTTTAGTTGGGTGAAGCTTAGGTTTCCTTTATACATTATTTGTGTTTTTAAGGCGCCCTCTCGGGCAATTTCTATGATATTAGCCATAATGGATAGTTTGTCTCTGCGCTCATGTTTAGGAATCGTCGTTATTGCAGGTCACTTCTACACATCCTTTTATCGGGGGTTTTCTTTTTAAGGTTTTAAGTTTAAGTATAGTTGGTTTGCATGAATCAGCGTTATGGGATCAAAATGGTTCATATGTTACTTTTCTTGAAGGCAGAAAACCTTTATTTCTCAAGGCGAGAAGAAGCCAGTTGTGAACAAGAATGTTGATTGGCGCAATATCTGATACACATGATAATTTGCCCCAGATAGAAAAAGCCGTACAAAGCCTCAACGAGCAGAAAGTAGGTTTGGTTTTTCACGCAGGCGACTATGTTGCAGGCTTTGTTATCCCCCGGCTTGCAAAACTTAATTGCCCTCTAATCGGAGTATTCGGCAACAACGACGGCGACCACGAACTTCTGAAAAAACGATTTGGGGAAACATCGAACTGCACGATCCACGACCGATTCACCCAAGTAACATTGGAGGGCTATCAAATTGCTCTTTTGCATGGACATGAAACAGAACTTCTCTCGGCTATAATTGATAGCGGATACTTTGATGCCGTAATTCATGGGCACTCACATAACATGGGTATCGAACGCAGGGGCAAGACTTTAGTCATAAACCCGGGCGAGCTTTGTGGCTATATAACTGGAAAGTCTACCTTTGCATTGATTGATACTGTGAAGAATCAGGCTGAAATTGTTCAGGTTTAAAGTTTGGTGTGTTTCAGTTATCAGCTTCAGTACTTGAGAAAAACACAATTTGAGAGATACTTTAGCATACTTTTAACCCATAACAATGTTGTAATCTTTTGAGCGTGAATAATATGCCAAACCCTAAACAAAAAAGACAGAAGGTACTTCAGCAAAATTGATCAAAAAGTTATGGAGGTATTGCAGAAAAAAACAAAGGCGCTAACTCTGCTAGAAATAGCCAATAAACAGGCGAAGCACCCCAAAAAATCTCAAAATCACAATGGAAACTCTGCTTATAAGGAGAAACTCATAAACGAAGAGCTGCTCCAAATCTACCTATAGAAAAAATTTATCATGAGCCATTTATATCAAAAAGCTGTTTCTTAGCCTTCGGGAATGGTACTTTCTTTGCCCCATCAAAACTATTAGAGTGGTTTTGTTAATGTATCTTCAAAACCCCTGATTTTTCAAAGCCCTTTTTGCATTCTTCAAAGCGATTAGGTATAAATCAAGAACCTCTGCTACTTCACTTCTTAATTGAGGCAGAGGCGTGTTGAACCAAAAAACAAGCAGTGAATCATCAGCGTACATGACTGCCGCCAATAAACTCAAGGACGCAATGGCTTTTGAAAGCGCCAGCAAATACGAGAGTGCTCTAACGTCGCTTGACCAGGCGATAGGGATCCAGAACGATTACGTTGACGCATGGCTCATAAAAGGCGTAATTCTAAGCAAACTGGGCAAGTGTAGTGAAGCCCTCCAGTGTTATGACAAAGTAATAGAGTTGGACCCATACTTTCCCGACGCTTGGCGCCTAAAAGCAGCGGTATACACTTCCCAGAATCTACATCAAAGAACAGTTGAATGCTTAGAAAAAGCGGTCGAGTTAAACCCGAACAGTCTGGAGTTCCGCCTAGCCTTAGCCACTTCATTTCAGAGACTTAAGCGGTTCGAAGATGCCCTCAAATGTTATGCGCAAGCAAAGATGCAAATGCCAAACGACCCGCGAATAGACTACTACATTGGGGTCATGTGGGGAAACATGGCAGACTACGAGAAAGCTTTGGTATCGTTTGAGATAGCGCTCAGGATTAAACCTGACTTTACTGATGCTATGCTTGGTAAAGGAATCATGCTGGCTAAACTCGGCAGAACCGAAGAAGCCAAAGCCTGCGCCAACAAACTGCTTGAAATCAAAACCAACACAGGACAACAGGAAAAAAATGTTCAACCCAAATCTGTAAACGAATCCATCCGAGAAGAATATAACGCTGCCCAAAAAAAATTCAAAGCACAGTATTCCTCAACGAAATAGAATTTGATAAGTCTATTTTCCCTTATTGTAAGGTTCCCTTAGTAAGTTTGCTTTTACAAATAACTGTTTTAGTTCCTCATCAGTTGCTCCTTGGCGAATCGAGGTCAAAATGTCAGTCAGGTTATCGTTTCTCATGAGACAGGGTTTTAGTTTGCCGTCGCTAGTTACGCGGAGGCGTGTGCAGTGCATGCAGAAGTCGCTGTTTTCTATGGGTTTTACAACTTCGACGGTTACGTTTGGCAAGTGGTAGATTAAGCGGTTGTGCATGAAAGGACGTGTCTCCACGGAAATGGCTTTTTCTTTGAGCATTGCTTCTTGCTCGTCTAGGCTGCGGTGGTGTTCTTTGTAGTAGTTGTCGCCGACGTTGACTGGGTCAAGCTCAATAAGCTGCAAAACAACGTTGTTGCGCCCAGCATACTCAATTAGCTCTGGGACATCGACAACGTTAACGTCTTTTAAAACAACTGTGTTCAGTTTGACGGGACTAAAGCCAGCTGCAATCGCAGCTTTCACACCGACCAGTGCGTCCTCAAGTTTTCCGCCCGTTAACTTGTGGTAAGTTTCTGGATTTAAAGTGGGTAAGCTGATATTCACGCGCCTGAGCCCGCAGTCGCGCAGTTTCTTTGCCATGCCGTCACCAAGTAGCAACCCGTTAGTAGTTAAAGATAAATCACGTAAGCCAGGCAATGCGGCGATGCTTGCGACGATTTCAGGGAGGTCTTGGCGCATGAGTGGTTCGCCTCCGGTCAACTTTATTCGGGCAATTCCTAAGCTTACTGAAACTTTGGCGATGCGCAAGATTTCTTCAGGTGATATTAGTTCTGCCGAACGGTTGGCGCGTTGTACTTCGCCTTCTCGGTGGCAGTAGGCACAACGGATGTTGCATCGCTGGGTAATGGATATCCTCAGATTAAGTAGGGGTCTACCGCAGTTGTCTGTTAGACTCATCGTTGTTCACGTGCGTGCTTAACGATGTGAGGAACCTCGGGCAAAATAAGCATTTCCACCGCGGTTTTCACAGCGTCAGGCGAACCTGGAATGCAAAAGATAGCTTTTCCTTTTGCGACTCCTGCTACTGCTCGTGACAAAACGGCTGCTGACCCTACTTTGTCATAACTTATTCTACGGAAGAACTCGCCGAAGCCTGGCAGGGTTTTCTCAAAAAAGGGCGTAACAGTTTCTATGGTAATGTCGGTGGGAGTGATTCCTGTGCCGCCTGAGAAAATCGCTACGTCCAACGCAGACAAACCTAGAACATACATGGCCTCATCCTGAATCATCGTTTCGTCGTCAGCTATTATTTTTTTGAATAGGACGTTTTGTCCTGCGTTTTTGAGCAACTTCATGATGGTTTCGCCTCCAACGTCGTTGACTTCTTTTTCTCCCTGCTCAATCTGTTTGTAGCGTGATGTGCTGCAAATGTAGATACCAAAATTCAGGTTTTTAGTTGCTTTTGCCTTGTGCTGTTTTGAGCTTTCACTCATAATTATGCCTGCTTGAATTTCTTTACAACATGAATATTTTCAATCGCCGTTAAAGGGTATTGGCCATTGGCATCTTTTTCATATTGCTTGGTCATGTCCCACACTGTCAAAAGAGCCATCGAAACAGCTGTTAAGGCTTCCATTTCCACACCCGTCTGGGCTTTGGTTTTTATTGTGGCTGTGGCGGATACTGTGTCTTTATCGGAGACTTTCACATCTACCTCTACGTTAGTCAGAGGTAGTGGATGACAAAGAGGAATCAGGTCGCTTGTCCTTTTGGCAGCTAAGACACCTGCGATTTTTGCGGTGTAGAGGGGGTCGCCTTTAGCTATTTTCATAGCTGAAATCAAAACAATCGTTTCCTGTTTGAGCTTTATTGTTCCAGTTGCTGTGGCTTCTCTGTAGATTTGTGCTTTTCCCGAAACATCAACCATAGCCATTTTATTAATTTCCTTCTAAGCGTTGTGCTTTGGTATAGGTTGGTTTTGCTTGCTTTTATTCGTTGATGTAAGTTGTTCACTGAATCCGATTAAACCCTTATTTGTAAGGGGTAACACATAATATAATTAATAACACTGTTATATACTATGAGTGGGAGGCAAAAAGTACTTTCTTACCCAAAGAAGGTAACAATTTTCCCCGCTTCCCACTCATTTACTAACAAACAGTCATCGCTTCTCCCAAGCCTCAATTAAAGCCGCAACAGCCTTCGCTTTAGTCGATCCTTCATCAAACCTATACATCCGAACGCGACCATAAGTCCGTTCCTGCAATATACCCTCAGATTCCAACACCTTGAGGTGCTTAGATGTCGAGGCAAAATTAAGTTTTAGCCGCCTGGCAACATCTGAAACGTTAAGTTGCCCTAGTTGGTAGATGAGTTTTAGAATTTTCATCCGAGACTTTGAAGAGAAAACTTCTTCAAACTCCATTTTTTCACCTTAGCCTCTTTTCCATCCGCAAACTCGCTTCTAATTCCTTCTCCAACTCTGCGGCAGGGATCGTTGGCAGGGAAAGCCGTGTTGTCCTCCCACGAGACTCAACAGCCGCAACTTCAGTTTTCAATACCCCTAGCTTGGAGAAGTATTGGGCGTAGTTCCAAACTTGCGTATGACCATTTGGCGTTTCATCGAACTCTTCACAGGCAACCGCATATGCTTTCTCAACTTCAATGAGTGAAGCGTAAGCTTGCTCGTTTTCATTAAAGAAGCGGGCAACAGAGAGTAGAAACAGTTTCTCATGCAATCCCAAAGAAGCCAACTCGCTGCGTCGCAAACCGGGAATAATAGCTGACACAGCCATCCGAACGTGCTCAGGTTCAACACAGTCCGCATCGTTTGCATCAGCATATTTGCCAGCACGCCACAACAACTCAATGCCGAAGCGAGCATTTCCAGTCTCAGAGAAAGCAACCTCCGAAATCAAATCCACCACGTCCTCAGGCACTACTCCCAAATCAAAAGCTAAAGTAATACGGTCGTTTAATATGTCTATCAGCTGCGGCTTTCCGTAGCGTTCAAGGGTTATGATACTCCGTTGCAAAGTGCTCCTTGAGCTTTCATCAAGCTGTTCAATCGCTTTCAATTCACGTATAATAAAAATGAAGGATAGCCTCTGGGGTTTGCCCTGCCGCATCTCCTGCAACCGCGTGAGTTTGTAAACGGCGTCAGCGCCTTCCTTCTCGATTAAGCTGTCAAATTCGTCAAGAGTAAATATCATAAAAGCGTTTTCTTCATCCAAAACCTGCATTAACGTGGAAAGAATTTCTTCAGCTCCATAACCACGTGCTGGATAGTTTGGTCGATAGACAGTAACAGCTCGATGCAGAATAGGCTGGAGGCTTCCACGGTATTCCCGGCAGTTGACGTGGACGTAGCGGAATTTTAAGCCGCGTTTGTTAGCTTCTGATGTGATGCTTGCGCCAAAATGCTGTGCAAGCGCCGTTTTTCCTGTGCCTACATCGCCGGTCAAGATGACACGTTGAGTCATTTGCTCGGGACAACGTAAAATAAAATTAAAGAATTCAAAGAGTAGACGATGTTGGGTTTCTCTGTGGGGTAGTTTTTGTGGAATATAGTTTATGTCAAGCTTCGATTCGTCTTTGAATACGCTTTGATACGGCGCCACCTACATTCCTCAAGATAAGAGCTTTTTGTTTGGGTAATATTATGTTTCCAAACACAGATGTATAAGTTTGTATCCTAAATAAAAGAATAAATCGAGAACAAAAAAAGGGAAGAAAATTATTTTGCGTAAGCCTCGACAAGGTCGCGTGCAGTGATAATACCAACGATCTTGTCGTTTTTGACTACAGGCAATCGTCTAATATGCTTTAATGCCATTGCCGCTGCTGTTCTGTGAACACTCGTACCAGCAGGAATAACTGCAAGAGGCAATGAACAATCCTTTCCTACTTCAGTAAATAAGTCTCTGCCTCTTGCCAAGAAAGCGGTAAGCAGGTCTCGTTCAGTGAAAATTCCAAACGGTTCTCCTTCGCGGGTAATTATAACGCTACCAATACGTTGGCTACCCATGATTTTAGCTATATTGATAACGGACGTTTCTTCATCAGCGGTAACAACTTCTCTAGTCATAAAGTCGTCGACTTTAACCTCAGTTTCAAGAACATCAGGTAAACTTTTGATTAGATCCGAAGCGGTTATGATACCTACAAATGTTCCAGAGTCAAATACGACAAGTCTGCCTTTCCTGTTAATCATTGACTTGGCAACTTCTTTTATTTTAGCATTGTAAGATACGCCATTTAGCGGATACGACATTACATCTTCGACTTTTCCATCTCGAAGTAATAGCCCATACGCCAAAACTTTACTTAGCAAATCCCGCTCTGTAACTATCCCAACAGGTGTTTTGTACTTCACAACTATTAGGCTTCCGATATGCTTTTCACCCATTATTCGGGCAGCTTCATTCAGTGAAGCCTCTGGAGTTATGGTCACGACTTCTTTGCTCATTAATTCGTTTGCCATTCGATAACGCGGCAAATCACGTTTGTACTGCTCATAAGCTATGTCAACGACGCCTGGCAACTTCCTTTTTGTTTCTTCTTGAGGTGTCGCCAAAAAAATCCCTCAATATTAGTAATGGGCGAAATGTCTAATTAAGCTTCCACATCGGCAGCCCTTTGAATTTGCTTAGTCCACAGAAAGCTACTTTATTCAGTGGAATTGTTTACATAGACTAACTTTGGAAACACAACACAACACTAATAAATGCATTCAGCAATCCTATTTTCCGACACCAACATGATACCAAAATACTTCTTTTTCACTAAAGGAGTCGGTAAACATAAAGAACAACTCCAATCATTCGAACTAGCCCTGCGAGATGCAGGCATACAGATGTGCAACCTCGTTAGCGTATCCAGCATTGTCCCACCTGGATGTGAACTGGTAACACGGGAAAAAGGCTTAAAATTGATTCAACCCGGAGAAATCACCTTCGTAGTAATCGCCCGCAACTCAACCAACGAACCACACAGGCTTGTTGCTTCTTCGATTGGAGTTGCAATTCCTTCAGGCAAAAACCAATACGGCTACCTCAGCGAACATCATAGCTTTGGGCAAACCGACGAAACTGCAGGCGAGTACGCAGAAGACCTTGCAGCCACTATGCTTGCAACCACCATGGGTATACAGTTTGACCCTGAGACAGCGTGGGATGAACGCAAAAAAATCTTCAAAACCACAGGCCTCATAATCAAGACCGCTAATACAACTCAATCTGCAGCAGGCGACAAAAATGGTCTCTGGACCACAACAGTCGCCGCAGCAGTTCTCGTTCCGCAAGAAAACGGCAAAAAAGAATAAACATAAAAGTGCAGGTTTTTTAGACCAGCGAAAGATTTTATTATACTATCCAAATTTGTGCTCAAACAGTCTTCTGGTCAAAAAACCGTTCTAACTTTGCGTTTTCCGCCTTCTTAAGGACCTCTGCGCAAACTTTAGGGTCAAGAGCCTTAAACTCCAAGCCAAGCATCACCAGCAACCTCTGCACATCCTTGCCAAGGCTTGGCGCAACCAAAACGGCGCGGATGTCACGGTTAACTTTGGCTTTAATTGGCTCAATATATTTTGCCAGCTGCAACGCGGCCTCTTTTGAGGCAGTTTTACGTTTAACCTCTACGACTACGAGTTTGCCGTTTTTGTCTTCACCAAAAATGTCTACGAAGCCTGGTTCAACCTTTTTCTCCCAGCTAATCGGCTTGAACCCCTCCTCCAAAAGAGAAGGCTTAAGAAGAATCGCTCGGTGCATGTCGTTTTCGCTAGCATATAAGAGGAAATCTCCTGCATCGGATAGGTTAAGTGCCGAAGCCATGTAGACGTTGCTGAATGCAACTTTGACGCTTTCGCGTGGTTTCTGCCTAACTCCATGAACCTCCAACTCGCCCTCTTTAATTTGTACGTGGAAAACGCTGCCTGCAGGTTGCCAATTAACGGGTTCGTAGCCGACTGGACGATGGACAAGCAGTGAACCGTCTGATTTTATGATTAGGAGACGTTCGCCTGGTTCAAGCGTTGAGCGTGCCCTGCCAACATAATGGACGTGGCAAGTGCCAGCAATCACCAGGGTTCTTCGCTGCGAAAAGGCTTTTTCAATCAGCACAGCAGCATCTGCTAAAGTGGGTTCAGTTAGGACTGAGAGTTTGTTGGGTTGTTGCATTCTTGGTTTCGCCAACTATTTTAGTCAGTCATTGGGTACATAAGATTTCTTGAAGGAAAAGCAGTTGACAACTTGGAAAGACAAGCGCAAAGTCATTCAAAGCTACGATATAACAGCAGAAATGTACGAGGAACGGTATGGTGATGAGCAACAGAGGAAATACAAAAAAGCATTAGAAAAAGTCAACATCTCCGGCAAAGCATTGCTAGATGTTGGTTGCGGCTCAGGATTGTTTTTCCGTGAAGTGTCCAAAAATGCAATGATGGTTGTGGGAGTGGATATTTCACCTAAACTACTCCTTAAGGCAAAAGAGCAAGCAAGGGCTTTTCCAAACGCTTTTGTGCTGCAAGCGGATGCAGACCACCTACCATTCAAAAAAAAATGCTTTGATAATATTTTTGCTTTCACGGTGCTTCAAAACATGCCAAACCCAGATGAAACCTTAAGCGAACTTGAAACGATCATGAAAGGCACAGGAAAAGTAGTTGTGACAGGATTGAAGAAAGTGTTTCCTCTTGAGAAGTTCATGGATGTTTTAGAGAATAGCGGTTTGCAGGTAACTACGTTTGTTGATGATGAAGACGTGAACTGTTATATTGCAGTATTAGCTGCCTAGCTTTTGGCTATTCTCCTTCTTCAGGGACGGATCCTTTCGCTGTTTCCACTTCCGAGTCCTGTTCTGGAAAGGGTTCAACAGCTTCTTCTTGCTGCTTTTCCGTATTAAGCAACATATTGATTAGGGATTTTTGATCCACTTCTGCACGTGTCCGCCAATCCAAGTACAGTAATCCTTTATCATCTTGCATCAAATAGCCATAGCGAATGTAGCGATCAAGGTTTAGGCCAATCTTCCAGTTAGGCATTTTCTCACCTAGAAGTTTCTCGACGTCTTTGCGTGCGGCTTGACCCTTCTTGCTGATGATGTAACTGATGGTTATGGCTAAGCCCGCTAAATCATCAATACGCCAACCCATCATCTTATCTTTAGTCAATGAGCCATTTGACAAGGCAACGAAGAAGCGTGCCTTATCCAACTCCTCTACCGTTGGTTTTTCAGGGGTTTTTTCTTCTTCAAAAACCACTTTAACCTGCAAATCCATTGGTTTTAGGTAATCTTCCAGCAAATCAAGGACTTTGGGGTAATCTGAACCTATCGCTTTGTGGAGTTCCCAACCTTTTATGCCTGGCTTCTGATGCCGCTTGTAGAAAAGCATCTGTGCTGCTTTCTTAACTTTACCTGAGTAAACGCCTTTTTTCTTAAAGCTCATTTTAGTTCGCCTCGTCTCCATTTTTCCCAGTCTTCACATGAAACCGCTATTGGAACCGAAGTAGACTGCGCGGTTAAAGCTTCCTTGCGAGCTTCTTTGAAAGGTAGAATGAGAACTGTCTCTTCTAACCGGTCAATTTCCAACGTCGCATAACCATAAGTAACAAGGAAAGCTGTAAGGAAAGCTCGTTGCACAGTTTCTTCGTAGGTGCCCGCGCCGATAAAATCCCAATACGCAACCTTACCACCAAAATTAGTCTCAGCGACTTTGTTTTTAAGTTCCAGCCAATAGCACTCCAGTTCCTCAGAGAATTCGCGGTCACTTAAAACCTGTTGCTTAACCAATTCTTCGCGGCTAACCGAACCGATTGCAACTTGAGAAACATCGATATCTCTCCATCGGTCGCCTAAAGGAGCCAAAGCATCCCAATAGAGCAATCCCTGCGCTAAACTGTGCAGACTAATCTGTTCAAACTCCACAATTGGACTCCAAGCCCCCAAAAAAACCTCAATCATACCTTCTTTGCCAGTCTGACGGATTTTCTCTTCAAGCAAAAAGGGGTCAGTGTAAAGTGAGTTTGACCGTTGTTTTACCCATTCACTTTGCATTTTAATTACCGTAGCTAAGTGGTGAAGCGCTTCTGCGTCAAGCTTTAGTTCCTCTGGGTTTTCCCAATGTGGAAAATACTCTTTAACGATCTTGATAATGTCATCGACGTTTAAGGTGAATGGGTCAACAGAGTGGTTCTCTATAGCGATGCACATTTCAATAACACGTTCCAGCCGTTCCTTACCCAGCTTTTTGCCTTCTTTGGTCGGCATTAGGCAACCTCACGGACAACGGATTTTCCTTCCAGATTCTGAACAGTAATAACATTTGCGTCATGTTGCGCGAAGGTGATTTGGCTAGGAGTAATCACAACGTACTGGGCACTGGCATCCTTGATCATTGAAACTAGAACTTTCGCTATCATCTCTCGGTTTTTAGGGTCCATATGAATGTCGTATTCGTCCACTGCCCGAAAAGGAGAGCGTACATGCTGCTGCAAAGCCAGCAGGAACCCCATGGTAGCCGTGGTTCGTTCGCCGCCGCTTTGAGTGTAAGCATCTAAAGCCACTGGTTTGCTGCCCTTAAAACCAACATAAATCTCCAAACCCGCGGTTTCAATATCCTGTTCAGCAGAAAGTTTGACTTCGCCGGTTGCAAGGGTTTGATTCATGATTTTTTGGTATTGAACGTTGACGCGTTCAAGCAAGCTCTCCATTACGGTGCGCCATGACTGCATACGTGTTTTGATTTCTTCAAGAGTTTTTTCGCGGTTCTCAGCGACAAGTTGTGCTTTCTCTTTAAGCTCCAGGTACAATTTCGAATACGATTCATATTGCTTTTCAATATCTTCTGAAACGTCAGAGAGCGCTGCCAAGTGACCGTTGGTTAAGCCGATCTCATCTTGAATTTCACTGTTGCTTTTCAGAACTGCTATTCGTTCGCCGGATTGTTGAGCTTTCAGGATTGCAGCGATAAGATTTTCTTCAGTTTCCTTTAGTTGTTTCTCTATTGTCTTCATTTCATTTACGGCGTTTGCTCGTTTAAACTCAAGTAGAGCCAAAGAGACGCGTTTATCCAAAGCTTCTGAGGCTGTTTTTTCAGTTGAGTCTTCTAGTTTATGCATTATTGTTTGGGTTTCTTTAACTTCCTCGTTTGCCTTTTCGATTTGTTGTCTTGAGGTTTCTAGCATTTTTTTGAGGTTTTGGCTTCGAAGAATCTTGAACTGGCTCTTGTTAGCGAGAGCTTCTATAGCTTGAGCTTCGGTAAGCAACTGTTCAATAAAAGATATAGTAGATTCGTTTTGGGCGATTTCACGTTCCAAGCTTAAGCGTTGCTCAAAAACTGCTTTAACTTTGCCTTTAAGAGTCTGCTGATCGGTCTGTTTGCTATCAAGTTTGCCGATTATGGCTTGCCGCTCATCCTCAATCTTGCCCAGTGACTGCTGATTCCTGTTAAACTTAACTTGTAACTCTTTGATTGCACTTTCACGTTTTTCGACATCTGCCCAAATCAGCTCGCGGTCTAGAAAGCGTCGTTTAAGCTGAAGCTGCTTCTTCTCTTGATATTTCTCGTATTGTTCACGCCAGTAATTGAGGGTTTGCTGAGCTTGCTCAAGCAGTTTTCCAACGGATTCTTCTTGGCTTAAAATGCGCATCAACTTGGTCTTTGCAGCCACAACGTTCTCGCGGAAAGGCTCTAAACCAACCGCTGCTTCAACCATACGCAGTTTTTCTACGTTGCTGAGAACACAGAATTGTTCGACCATATTTTGATGCATGATGATTAACATGTTATCAGGGTCAACGCCGAACTTTCCAAGCAACCGTTCAATGTCCTGTTTGCTGGCGACACGGTTTTCGAGTTCAAAAAAGTACTTACCGTCGCGGCGCAATACCCGGGTTAGGAAGAGTTGGTCTTTGCTGTATTTTGCGACTGGTCGTTTGTTGCCTTGTTTGCTGTTGTCCAAGATAAGGGTGACTCTAGCTTGGTCTTGTCCCCAGCGGATTAAATCACTTAGTTTTCTAGAGCGTTCAGTGTAGGTTTGCCCCAAGCCCACTGAAATTGCGAGTAAGAGTGAGGATTTTCCTGCTCCGTTTGGCCCCCCAATTATGTTAACGCCTTGCTTGAATGGTACTCTGGCGTATTCGTAGCTCATGAAATTTTCAAGGATAACTTCTTGGATTAGCATTAATGGTTCTTTGCCTCTTTTTTGAAGCGTTCACACTATTGAAAGGCGTCTTATTAAAACAATATTGACTGAAATGGCGATATCTTCCGCAAATCTTCCCTTTTTTTTATGGCAAATTAGGGCTCTATTTTGTCTAAAATATGTCTTTTTTTGAAGATGTTTCACCTAGTATTAACCAATTTACTAGTTTTATTCCTATTCGGGTTGACCCTAATTCAGTTCACATAAACAAGGCTCTCTTGGGTTGGCTCAAACTTTAATATAGAATACACATATATCGCCAGATTGGAGACCAATTTGGAGAGACTACGCAGAATAGTTGCAAACATGGGTTTTCTTCTTCAGGTCACAGGTTTACTCCTAATTTTGCCAGTAGCCATCGGATTACAAAACGGTGAACTACAATCAGTCGCAAGTATAATTGCCACATGCTTCATAGCCTTCGGAGTAGGCTTTGCCTTCAACACCTTAGCACAACACAAAGAACTTGACGAGCAAACTTCCCTTTGGCTAATGCTTCTAACATTCACGTTAATTCCGCTAATACTTATGATTCCCTACATTTGGAACAATGTATTTAACAGCACAAACTCAATAGACTTATTCTCTAACTCTTACTTTGAAACAATTAGTGGATTCACAACAACTGGATTCTCCCTCATATCCAACCCTCAATCACTTCCTTTATCACTGATGTTTTACCGTAGCCTTGTCGAATTCATGGGAGGCGTAGGTTTCCTATACATACTCATAGCCTTTATGTGCAAACAAGAAGACATCGACAAATACCTCAATATTATGGGAATAGAAAGAATCACCGACGACTACAGAAAAATGCTACTCTTAATAATGATTATCTACACGATAATCGTTGCTACGTTTACCGCCATCTTCTACTATGTTTACTCACCAAACTCATATTCGCAAGCTGCGCAGCCATGGACATACTGACCGGCGGATATCAACCAAACTTAACAGCAGGAATAGGCATTTTCCAGGTAAGCATTATTCTACTAATGTTATTGGGCTGAATTAAACTTTAGATTCCTCTACAATCTTTTTCATTTAAAAATTAACGAGCTCATGACTCCAGAAATCAGACTATATCTTATAATTATCGGCATATCAACAGTCATTATTTCGCTATTAGCGTGGGTAAATCCCTTCGACGCACTTTTCCATGCAGTAAGCATGTTATCCTCCACAGGAATTCAATACATCGATGTCAGCTCCGCATCTCCACCAGCTGCAATTTACTTTTTCATACTAATCCTCATTGGAGGCTGCAGCTTCAGCCAAGCCGGTGGAATAAGAATAAACCGCATCAAGCAACTTATTGATTCAGTACGTAAAAACGACGACACATCAACCAAAGCAGAACTGAGATCACTAAACATATACCTGATTACTTTCATAGCTATTCTTACAGCGTTAAGCATCGCATTTGCAACATCAGGTACTAATATTTTTAATTCAATCTTTGAAATTGGCTCTGCCTTGGCAACCAATGGAATAAGTTCAGGAGCTACAACGCTTGAGCTACAAGCCATCTATAAATGGATTCTCATTGTAGCTATGATAATTGGAAGAATCGAAATCCTAACCATATATAAGGCAATAAGAGGAACCAGAAACTGAATACAAATGCTAAAACAGCCAATCGGGAATATTGGCAACTTGCTAGAGCCAGCCCAGACATAACAGTAATAAGGAAACTTTGCTCTCTTAATACAAACCCTAAAAGTGAAACTTATCTCTATCGTCATAGCTCTATTTAGAGGAACCCAGTGGTAAAGATTACATCAAGTCTGCCCATACTCTAATGAAGAGTTGGAGCCTAAAAGAAGGGTAGAGCTAAACAAGTGGTTTTAGAGTAGCTTTAGCACAAGCCACGACAGCCCCATATTCTTTATTATTTAGCCAGCCTTGCTCTTTCAAACCCAACAAGCCTTTATCAATTTCATCACAGATCCAACTCGTGGCCAAGATATTGTTCATTGCGCCTAATTGTTTGAGCTCAGCTGCAAAGACGCTGTTTTCTCTGCTTTGCCTCTGAAGATTTTCAGCCAAAGACGTTAATTCTTCGAATCTTGGTGCGAGAAAAGATTTGATTCTTGCTCTTCCCAGCGCTGCCTTAAGTTTTGTTGAGATATCTATGGCACTCATTGAAGAAGGCGGCACAATCAAGTAGCGAATCTTTGTTTCTTTTTCATAAGATACTACATAGAAGGGCATGTAGACAAGGGCTTTGTCCAGATTCTCAGAAACGGATTTCATACATAATTTATCGAATTGGACACTGTCTGCTTCTCTTAACTTCACCAATTTGCTTATTTGATCACTGGTCAGTTTAGTTTGGCATGCCAGTTTCACTATTTCTTGTTTCGCAACTAATATTCTTGCGTCCCTTAATGTTTCTAACTCAACAATCTTTTTCTTCGCATCTACAAGCTCGGTTTCTCGAGCAGACTTTAACTGCAAAGCTTCAGAGGCTCTTCTTTTTTCTAATTCTTCAAGCTTTTTGTCATTTAATTTTAACAGTTTTTCTGTTTCACACAATTTTTCCTTTGCTTCTTTGATTCTTCGTTTCCACCGCATCTTTGCGTTTTCGTCGCCACCCACAATCGTTTTGGCGTTGGCGCAATATTGCTCTATTTCTTTGCTTAGTTCATTCTTAGATTTTGTGAGTTTTAGCTTTTCAACTTGTAGAGGCACTTGATCTTCCTTAATAGATTTTGCTAAAGTTACAATTTTTCGATCATACAATTCGCGGATACCTTTCACTATGGGAGCCACTGCAGCCTCTTCCGTTTTTATTTTAAGGGCAAACTCCTGTTTAGTCGCCTCGATCTCATCATGAAGCTCATTGTGAAACTGAAGCGAAACCTTTCCTAAGAGCTCTAAAGTGGCATTCAGATCGTTGATTTCTTTTTCTATTGTGAAACGCAAATGTTCAATTTCTTGCGTTATTGACAAAAGTCTGGATTGATTAATAGGTGAGGATAATAAACCTATATACGCAAACTGATCCTTTGCTTTTTTCGCCTCTTGACGGTAACCGCCAAATTCTCTTAGCATACCTAACTGGGTGATTAGACCTTTTAAGGGAAGATTAGCTTTAACATCGGTTTTGGCGAAGTATTCTACATGTTCTGTGAGGAAATACTCGAGACTTTCACGGTTCTTTGAGCTGATTTTTAAACCATCTAGAAAATGTTTTACGTTTGCTATAGTACAGTAGGGTAAAGCATACTCGGATACGTTTAATCCATCGAACAAAAAAACATTGCCTGAGAGTGGATACAACCACAATGGGTATCCAATTTTTGTAATGAAGACAATTTTCTCGGTTGAATTCCTAGAAAGAACACGACCACCCTTTTCTCTATCCATTTCTGCTAACGCAAAGATCGCAGCCATTTCTGCAGCGCCATCTTTATCAGATTTTACGGAAGCATCTTCTTTCTCAGAGAAGGGCAGAATATACTTTTGTATTTCAGACACAACTGTTTTTTCTTGTGACATGAAATCAACCGCTAATGTACATTAGTGTTTTCTTTTTATTAAAGTTGTTATCATAGTCTCTAGGTGGTCAGCTTAAGGTTCACAGCAAATTCGAGCACTGAGCTTGTTAGTACTTTAGGTTAGGTTATATTGGACTAAAATTTTGTTTAACCTAAAAAAAGTGCTTCAGTTCTTCCATCGATCTTTTTTAATTAGTTCGTTGGCTTGCAATTTCTATGGACAAAACGACCAAATAAACGGAAGCACACTTTCAAAAAAGACTAAAACCATAAAAGTCTATTATTAGTTCTAAAAGTCACCCTTCAAAACAATTTGAGATCTTTATGCCGATTATCCCTGCTGCGGAGTAGAGCTAAACCTGCAAATTGCGGCCTCAACGGCTGAAAAAAACACATAGCCTCCTTACACACAAAGTTAATTAGCAAAAATCTTCAATTTGGCAATATTTTAACATTCAAAAAATAGTTTCAAGCTAAAGCCTTTTAATTAAAGCATGTATGAAGTACTATAGGGTTAACTATGAAGTTTGCAGAAATCGCTATCTTGCTCAGAGAAATCGTTGACAGGTGTCCAAGTCTAGATGGAGCCACCATCACGTTGATACCACAAAAAGCTATGTATCCACTATACCAGGGATACCACATAAACATCAAAGCAAACCTATCCAAGGAATCTATGGGTGGCTTACGGAAAATAGTGGAGGGACATGACCTAGTCATGCAGATTAAGAGCGACTGTGTTATAGTTTATGAATCTAGATCAACCTAAACAACGAACAAGTTTTTTAGCGAACAGGTAGGATTTTTGGACTCTGTTTAGGTTACTCCGTGGCTTACCAAGTTAGCATCCGATACTTCTCCTGTGTCAGCGAAAATTCCGATTGCAACTTGATTGTAACCTCCGGGATAGGTCTGGGTAAGGCTCATTTCAATGAACCAGTAGGGAATCAACGCCACTGAGTTGCCTCTTGTATGGGGGGCAAGCTGAACAGACACGGGCGGATCAACTACAGTAAAGCCAGAGACTTGCTTTCCCTCGATATTCCAGGTCATTGTTTTAACGTAGTTCTTAGCAATTTCTATTGCCTGTTCTTGAGAAGTAGAAATATCACTGTTCCCTATAGTAAAGAGGAAGTATCCATCAGACAGGATAGTTAAAATATTGTTTTTGAAGGTCATTTGCAAGCCCTTAGCTTGATAATCGACACCGTTTTGAGTGTGCATAAACAAAAATGATACGGTGTCTCCCAAAACCGAAATCTGAAGCTTCATGTCGCCTTGAGTTACATTCATGTTACTTATCGTGCTGACAGCGGCTAAAAGGTCAGTCATATTTGTAAGGTATGAGTCACCACTGTAGGTTTTGTATCGCGAAAGTAGAAATTTGGCATTCTGAAGGACATCGTTAGGTTGATTTTGCGTGAAAATTGGAGAACTTTCAATTAAAACAAGGTCATATCTGGAGAAATGGTTATTCCTATAACGGAAATTCACGTTCAAATTGCTTAGGCTGCTTGACAAAGAGTATTGGATTCCTTCTTCAGCTACACCTCCGAAATCTGTTCGCCACTGCATCGTATTGCTAAGGAGTGAAAGTGTATAGTTTGATGTGTCAATCTTGGTCACGTTTTGCAGGAAACTAGCCACTTTGTCAGCTCCTAATCCATACGAGAGCAAACGCTGATTTTCAACTTGTAGTAAATGTTGAGAACTGGATAGCTGACTAATAGATACAAATTCATAAGCACCAACACCAGATAAAAGTAAAACTGACACCAACAGAACAGCAGAAAGAGTTCTCCATTTAGGAGTCACTAAACGGTTTCTCTTAGGTTCAACTTCGTTAACATCTTCTACGCCCTTCATGGCGGTTACCGCAGCCTGCCCAAAACTCGACAGCTTGTAGTGACCATTTTCCGTTTTAGATACCAGTTCACTTAGGCTCTCAAGGTGGTAAGTTAAATGAGGTGTTGAGACGCCTAGTTGCTCAACCATCTCCATGAAAGTCATGGGTTTCCCGCCCAGCATTCTAAGAATTTTGCGTCTAACCGGATGCTTAAGCGACGCAAACATTACGGAGTAGATTTCATCTTCGGGAGAGCCAGCCATGTAAACCCACCCTGTACATATACAAGGTATGCTATAAAAATTATACACAAAATTATCAAAAAAAATGGAAGAAAATAGTTACTCAAGTTCTAAATTACGCTTATTTGTTTTCTTCATTGATCACCCCTTTTTTGTTTCCATACTATAGCCTTCAACGGTTCAGTTGAGAATCCTCGTTGCCTACCTTATAGACCGCAAATAACGATACCAAAGCAATTACAGCAATACCGGTGAACGCAAGCAAAATCCAATTTACTGTTTCGTCTTCAGTGATCTCGGCAGCTATTGGCTCAATCGTCGGTTGAGTAATTAATCCTTGGGGAGGAATTGGAGTTTGGGTCGGAGTTGGCGTAACGATGCTGATTGTTTTTTCTACTGGTTGTGGAGTTGGTGAGGGAGTAGGTATTGCCGTAGGTGATGACGTTGGAGCTGAAATTGGCTGGGAACTAGGAGTTGGCGTTTGGTCCGTTGGAGGAGGTGAACCGCCTAAAGCATAAAGGTAACCATCGTATGATCCAACGTAAACTGTGCCGTTGACTATTGCAGGCGAAGCAAAAACAAAAATTCCGGTGCGGTAAGACCAGACTATTGAGGCGTTATCGGCATTTAAAGCGAAGATATAGCCATCACATGACCCATAGAAGACAATGTTGTCCGCCACTGCTGGAGAGGAATAAACATATCCCATGGATTGACGCGGTGAGAATGGAGAAGTAAAGAACCAAACTTCCAAGCCAGAGGTAGCGTTAAATGCATAAAGACCGCTACGTGCAACAACATAAATAATGTCGCCGGAGACCGCTGGTGAGGCATCAACATGGTCGCCAACGCCTATGTTTGCGTGCCAGATTTCTGAGCCATCATATGCATTTAAAGCATAAACTGCGCCGTTGTCGGAGTTGGCGTATACGACGTTATTGACGACTACAGGAGAAGCATAGACTGGGCTACCCGTTTGATGTGTCCATTTCAAAGCTCCGTTATCTGTATCTAGTGCGTAGATGTTGCCGTCGCTTGCACCTTGGTAGAGTACTCGATCGACAATGGCGGGAGAGGAGTATGTTGAGCCACCTGTAAGATATGACCATATCAATGCTCCATTTGTTGCGTTCAATGCATAGATGAAACCGTAGAATGACCCAATGTAGACAATGCCGTTAACAATTGCAGGAGAGGATTCAATGCCGCTATTGGTTGCAAACCGCCAGATTAAAGTGCCTGTAGTTGCGTTTAAGGCTATTACATAACCGTTGTGACCATCCCATAAGTAGCCTACATAAACAATACCGCCAATTATCGCTGGGGAAGATTCAACCCCGCTGGATGCAGCAGCATACTGCCAAATTACCGAGCCAGTGGATGCATTCAATGCGTAGACATAACCGTCATTTGCACCCTGGTATACAACGCCGTTAGTGACTGCTGGAGAAGAACGGATTTTGTCGCCGGTGTTGAATCGCCAAAGCAAACTGCCATTTGAAACAGGCGATGTTGAAGCCCCTTTGCGTTGTATATCATGGCGATACATTGACCATTCGTCAACTGTTGATCCAGGTGCAGGCTGGTCGGATGCTGTTACTTGTGAATTCCCCTTGACGTTTTGTATAGATTTTTCCGAGGAAATTATGCTAGTCAACAATAACGCTAAAACAGCAAAAACAATGATGTAACCTTTACTCTTCATCGGTTTTCACCACTAGCACCGATTCCACACTTTGGATAAAAGAGTTCTCGTAAACAATTATTGACTAATTTCAGTCAAGGTTTCTTTACTAAAGCAATAGGAACCCTGTTTTAGGGCGGGTAAACCAGAAGGAAGGTAGAGTAGCAGGTCTATGTTTAACAATAGACGATGAATACCGATGGGATCATCGCCTAATAGCCAGTTACGGACTATTTAGGAGATGCTGACGTTTTGAATGTCGAAGTATCGTTTTGCTAAAAAGCGTAAACGTTCAGCGTTCTTGCCGTTTTTACCTATCGCGACGCCCTTGTCTTTAGGGTTGACGGTTATTACTGCCATTTTTTTGCCATCAGTGCGTTCGGTGACGCGGATTTCGCGTACTGCTGCGGGTTTTAGCGCATTTTTCATGAATGTTGCCGGGTCTTCGCTGTATTCTATGATTTCGTGTTTTTTGCCTGTCATTCGTTCAAGGGTGTGAATGTTTCTACCGCCCTTGCCGATGGCAACGCCTACTTGGCCTTGGTTTACAATGAATATTGCTCGTTGCTCGACTTCGTCGACTATGCAGTCTTTTACGCTTGCGCCGCTGATGCTTTCAAATAAGGCGATGTATCGCATTTCGTCGCAGGTAATTTTTATGCCACTCGTTCTTTCTTTTCCTCCCTCTTTTTATTCTTGTACCTGAGTTTCCTCGGTTACTTTGAGAATGTCTGAGTCCCCTGTTTCGCGGATACTGAGTGCTGAAATAATGAAGAGTTTCTTGCAGACTTCCGCTAAATCCATTGATCCACCTTTGTATGTAATGACGGGAACCTTAGAGATTTCTCCATAATATTCGATTTGTTCTTTTGTGTCTTTGGGACAGTTTGCGGCTAAAACAATCATTTTAGCTTTACCTGTTTTGGCGTTCTGCAGTGCAACATTGCAGCCAAAGGAAACCTTACCTGTTTTTACTGCGGACGCTAACGCTTTATCTATGTCTATCATGCTTCGGTTTTTCCTCCATCTTTTTCTTGACGTTCGAAAGTTGACATGTATAATTCAACTAAGCCTGTGCCGATTGGTATTGATTGCCCAACTATAACGTTTTCTGTTACACCAGCCAAAGGATCACTTTCACCTTTCACGGCTGCCTCAACAATGTTTGGTACTGTGATTTCGAATGCGGCGCGCGCTAGAACACTGGCTTTTTTGCCGCTGATTCCGTGTCGGCCGATTTGCTGTACGTCGCCTGTGGTGGTCATCATGTCTGCTACTAGCATTACGTGCCTTACGTCAACGTCTAAACCTTGGTCTTCTAGTACGCCTTTTGCTTCGTGGACAAGGGCGTTTCTTGAAGCTTCAACGCCAAGGGTTTTGGCAATTTCGTGGATGTTATTTGTGGTGGTTCTTGAAGTATCAACACCTATGACTTCTAAGACTTTAGACAGGTTTGAGCCGTCAGTGCGTATGACCCATTCACCGCTTTCTTCAGTGACTAGGACACGTTTAATGTCTGGGACACCTTTAACTTGGAACCCTGGAACCTTGATCAGCATACGTTTTATTTGTTCTGCTTTCTTGGGTTTAATCTCAACTGTGCTGTCTGTTATTGTTACGGTGGCGTTTTGAAGTTCCAATCGTTCCTTAAGTTCATCCATAGTTATGGCTCGATCATCCATCATCTGCTTATTCAATTCGATGATGATTGCTTCGCGTACTGGGTCCTCGTAGATTGCTGAAGCTAGGTTTTCAACGGAAGTGTAGATGATGTTGCGTGCGACCTCGACGGCGCCGTCCTTGCTCTTAGCATGGTCATCTTTCAAATATATGGTCATGATTGGGGTCGATGGGATTCTGCGTGCATCTACGATTTCGATTAGTCGTGGTAAACCCAAAGTGACGTTTTGTTCTTTGACCCCTGCATAGTGGAAGGTTCTAAGAGTCATCTGTGTACCTGGTTCGCCAATTGATTGAGCAGCAACTATTCCTACTGCTTCTCCTGGCTCCATTAATGCACGTTTGTACTGTTCAGCTGTCTGGGTAGCTGCTTTGGTTACGCCTTTAGCAGTTAGCTTATTCTTTGCAAAGTTCTGTTTAAGCTGGTTTAGCAGGATGGGTGTTATCTGAGCTTCAACGTTCTTGAGTTGTTTTTTAATGTGGTCTGCAGATGCTGCTTCGCCTTTTTCTTCGCCGATTTTTATTTGGTCAATTAGTCGGCTGACGTTTACTGCTTTCCCATGGTCGCTCTTTGCTGGGTCTACACCGTCTTCTCCATAACGGAATTGGATGATGTCGCCTGCGGAATCTCGAACAGTGCTATCATATTCTAAGCGAATATGCTCTAGCGCGTTGATTAATCGTCTCTGCATGTAACCACTCTGTTGGGTGCGAACGGCTGTGTCGACTAGACCTTCTCTGCCTCCCATAGCGTGGAAGAAAAATTCAATTGCGTCAAGACCAGTCTGGTAAGAGTTATAAACAAAGCCTCTTGCCCTTGGACTTGGGTCACCGTTAACAAAGTGCGGCAGTGCTCGTCCGGCATAGCCCCGTAAGATACGTTTACCTCGGACTGACTGTTGTCCAACACAAGCGGCCATTTGACCGATGTTTAAGCTTGAACCTCTTGCACCCGCTCTTGTCATGACGATTCCTGCATTTTCAAGCGTAAAGTCTTCGTCTGCTATTTTGCCTGATTCATCTCTGGCTACTGCAAGTTCATGCATGACATAGATTTCGAAGGATTCTTCTAGGGTTTGTCCGGGCAGGCGGGGTAGGGTTCCATTGCGGAAGTTTTCGATGTGCTCGTCGATCTTCTTTTGGATCCGGTCCATGGTTTTCGCCATGCGGTTGCGGGCTTTTGGTGAGAGAACAAGTTGGTCGTAAGTGTAGCTGAAGCCCCGCATAGATATGAATTGTTTGAGTAAGTGTGTGATTTTGTTTAGGAATTCTCTTCCTGCTTGTGTGCCATAGTCCTTGATGATTCTGTGAAGCAAGCTTTCGGATTGTTCAGAGCCAATCGAGCGTCTGTCAATAATACCTGTGACGAGTTGACCGTTCTTAACTACAACATAAGCGTCGTGTTTGCATTCTTCTTCTTCACACTTCGTGCAGCCTTGGCAGATGTTTGCTTTCAAAGAGTAATTGAGTGTTTTTGGCAAATACAAGCTGAAGATTTGTTTGCCTGACCATAAAGGTTCTGGCGTTTTAATTTCTGGTTCTGGCACTGGATCAGTGAAGTTTGTTGCGGTTAGAAGCCTGTTAACTTGGCTTCTGGTTAGGTAGTTGCCTCTTCTTGTGAAGTAGTATGCACTTGTAACGAAATCTCTGATGGCACCGATGATTGGACCACCAAATCTGGGTGAAAGAATTTGGTCTTGAACTTGCATGAGCAAAAGCGCTTCTGTTCGTGCTTCTTCGCTCTGTGGAACGTGTAAGTTCATTTCGTCGCCGTCAAAGTCAGCGTTATATGGTGGGCAGACACAAAGATGTAGCCTGAAAGTCTTGTAAGGTAACACTCGGACGTAATGAGCCATAATGGACATGCGGTGGAGGGATGGTTGTCGGTTAAAGATAGCTATGTCGCCGTTCTTTAAGTGGCGCTCAACTATGAATCCTAATTCAACTGCCTCCGCGATTTTTGTGCGGTCAACAACGAATTCGAGTCTGATTCGCTTACCGTCTGGGCGTATGATATAGAGTGCACCTGGATAGTTTTCGGGACCGTTGATTACGAATTTTTTCATTTCTTCAATGTTCCATGCAGTCACCTTTTCTGGAACTGACAATCGCATGGCTACATCTTGTGGGACACCGACTTCGTTTATATCGAGGTTTGGGTCCGGGGAGATAACTGTACGGGCTGAGAAGTCGACACGTTTGCCTGAAAGGTTGCTGCGGAACCGACCTTCTTTGCCTTTCAACCGTTGTGAAAGAGTTTTCAGAGCTCTGCCGCTTCGGTGTCTTGCTGGCGGAATTCCCGATGCCTCATTGTTAAAGTAAGTTGTAACGTGGTATTGCAAAAGCTCTGACAGGTCTTGGATGATAAGGGTTGGTGCACCTGCTTCCATGTTTTCCTTTAGACGCTGGTTAATGCGGATGATGTCCACAAGTTTGTGGGTTAAGTCATCCTCGGACCGGATACCTGATTCTAAAGTGATTGATGGACGCACATAAACTGGGGGAACAGGTAAAACCTGAAGAACCATCCATTCTGGACGGGCAACTTTAGGGTTAAAACCCAGAATTTCAAGGTCCTCATCAGACACACGTTCAAGCCTTTCCCGTATCATGCTGGGGGTGAGAGGTTCCGAGCCTGCTTCAGTTTGCTCAATGAACTTTGTTGGTTTCTCAAAAGTGATTTTAAATTGTGCAGCGGCGCAGTAGGGGCATTGTTTAGCTTTGATATCTGTTAAGATTTCTTTGTAAATCTCATCAGGGATAGTTCCCAAGAGATCGTTGAAACGTTCAATTCTTTGGCGAGCTTTCTTTGATGCATCTTCAGAAAGGAGAATTCGACCGCAAGTACGGCAAGTTGATTTAAGAAGGTCAAAAATAATTTTTGTAAATTCGATGTGTACTATGGGCACTGCAAGTTCGATGTGTCCAAAGTGGCCTGGGCAGCGGATGGCGGTGTTGCCACAGGTTTTACAGCGTTGCCTTGGTTCAAGGGTGCCTAGTCTTCCGTCCATTAGACCCGATGTGATTGGTGCGCCGTCCTCGTCATAAGTGTCTGGAGTTTGGATTTCTACGACCGATTGTTTTCGGAGGTCTTTTGGTGAGATTAAACCGAATGAGATTTCATCCACTATTTTATGTATCAATTCTTCCTGTGACATTATGCCTTCTCCTTAAGTCTTAATTTTGGTGTAATGCATAAGCTCTGAAGTTCTTGCAACAGAAGCTTGAAAGCGTAAGACACGATTACTGGTGAAATCTTTGCCTTCTCGTCACATATCTTGCAGACATAACGCCTTTGCTTCATGTCGAAGTAAGCGATTTGTCCGCAGTTCTCACAAATATAGAGCGTGTATTTGTCAGATTCTTCCAATAACCTATCTCTTAGCAACATGGCGGCTCCGTGTCCAATAAGGCAGTCGCGCTCCATTTCTCCGAATCTGAGACCACCACCTCTTGCGCGTCCTTCAGTTGGCTGGCGGGTAAGCATTTGGACTTGCCCTCTGGCTCTGGCGTGAATTTTGTCTGCCACCATGTGATGTAGTTTTTGGTAATAGACTATGCCCACGAATATGTCTGCAACAAATTTTTCGCCAGTAGTGCCGTTGTAGAATACTTCGCTTCCTGTTTGGCTGAATCCGAGTTTCACTAGGTTTTTGCGCACTTCGTCTGGTCCTTCATTTGAGAAGGGAGTGCCGTCGCCTGGTTTGCCTCTTGCGCATGCGGCTTTACCTGATAGTGATTCTATGAATTGTCCGATGGTCATTCTTGAAGGGATTGCGTGTGGATTAATTATTAGGTCTGGTACCATACCATCGTCTGTAAATGGTAGATCTTCTTGTGCAACGATTAAGCCAATGACTCCTTTTTGTCCGTGGCGTGATGCGAATTTGTCGCCTAGTTCAGGGACTCTTTGGTCTCTTACGCGAACTTTCACGAGTTGGCTTCCTTCGCCTGACATTGTCACGAATATGCCGTCGACTATTCCTGTTTCGGAGGGACGCATGTCTACGGATGTGTCACGCATTGATGGTCCTTTAACTTCGAATTCTTTGTATTCTTCAAGGAATCTTGGGGGGCTAATTCTGCCGATTAAGACGTCTCCGCCGACCACTTGGGATTCTAGGCTGATGATTCCGTCTGGTTCAAGTAAACGGTAGTATTGTTCTCCTCTGTAGCCTCGGGTGCCTGGTTCTGGAACGGTGAATTTGTCTTTTAAGCCACCGAGGTATTGGCGGCATTCTGCTTCATAGATTCGGTAGAAGGTTGATCTGGCTAAGCCGCGTTCGATGGAAGCTTTGTTGAAGATAATGGCGTCTTCCATGTTGTAGCCTTCGAAGCTGAGCACTGCTACAACGCAGTTTTGTCCTGTTGGACGTTGCTTGTAGCCCATGACATCCATGTTTTCTGTTTGCACCATAGGAACTTGTGGATAGTGAAGGATGTGTGAGCGTGAGTCAACACGATGATGGAAGTTCGTACCGTATACTCCAAGCGCCTGCTTTGCCATAGCAGCTTGGTAAGAGTTTCTTGGTGACTGGTTATGTTCCGGATATGGGATTGTAGAAGCGCAGATTCCAAGAATAGTGAAAGTTGCAATTTCGACATGCGTCGATTTAGCCTCGACCCCGTCGTATGACAAGGCAATATAGGCGTTTTCCTCTTCTTCAGCATCTAAATACTCAACTAAACCGTTCTTAACAACGTCTTCCCATGTCCATTCACCCAAGCCGATTTTTTCAAAGTGTTTGGATCCGAGTTTTGGAACGCCATTTTCGACAATTATTAGTGGTCGTCTCACTCTACCTTCGTCGCAATTAGCGTGAACTTCTTCAGTTTCAGTTTGAGCTTTAGAGAAGTAAGTTACGTTAACTTCAGTGGATATTTCGCCTACTCTACGTTTCTGGCGGAAGGACTCCACCATTTCCTGTGGGTTGCTGCAGTAGCCGATTATGTTGCCGTCTACGAAGACTTTGGCACCTGAAATACGTAATTCAACACTGGCCTCGTATGCTGGTACGGTACCCATTTCAAAGAGCAGTTGCTTTATTTTGTCAGGGTTTAAACCTACCGCAATGGAGGCTGATAATGCGAGGTTTTTGACAAGACCGCAGTTTGAGCCTTCAGGGGTTTCGTTGGGACATAGTCTTCCCCAGTGGGTTGGGTGTAAGTCTCGGGCTTCGAAGTTAGGTTGGCTTCTGCTTAATGGTGATTGGAGCCTACGGAGGTGACTAAGCGTTGAGATATAGTTTGTTCGGTCGAGAAGTTGAGTAATGCCGACTCTGCCTCTGCCCCAGTTGCCTGTTGCCAATGCATGCTGGAAACGTTCGGTTATGATTCCTGGGCGGACTGCGGCTGATACTGTTATGATTGGGCCTTTAACGCCGATGCGTTCAAGTTGGTATTTTATATCGCGTGTGAGGTTGCGGAATGAAACGCGGAAGAGGTCAGCGAGAAGTGGACCACCAAGTCTTAGACGTTTGTTTTTGAAGTGGTCTTTGTCGTCCGGTTGACGTCTCCCGGTTTTTAGTTGGATGACTCGATATGCCATTTCGCCAAGGAATATGGCTTTTTCTTTGCGGTTTTTATCGCTTCTGCCCAAGTGTGGGAGGAAGTTTTTGTCTAGAGCGGTTTCTGCTTTTTGGAGACGGTATTCTTCGACTTGTCCGTGCGCAACTCGGTTGCCAATAAATAGAATTGCGTCTGAAGGTGTATCTACGCCAATGGCTTTTTCGAAGGAGGCTGATAGGTGGGTTTGGGTTTCGCTGTCTAAGGTAACTGCTTCGGCGATGTCTTTGTCTTTTTCCATGGTTAATGCGCGCATAATGACAACGAATGGGATTTCGGTTGGGACTCCCGGCATGGTAACATAAATTGCGTCGTCTGATTTGAGTTTGAGTTCGATTCTTGCTCTGAAGCCGACAGTTGTTGAGAAGATTTTTGCTTGATAAACTGGTGAGGTTCCTTTTTCGTCAATATCCACGATTACCCGGTTTGGAGCTAAGTCTTCCATAGCAACGATAACGCGTTCAGACCCGTTAACAACAAAATATCCTCCCGGGTCATCTGGGTCTTCTCCTGCAGCAATGAGCTCTTCTTTGCTTAGTTGGCTAAGGAAGCAAAGTTTGCTCTTCAACATAACAGGGATGTTCCCAATGTAAACCAGTTCAGTGTCCTGTTCTCTTCCATCTACAACAGGAGTCATTTCAAGAGCAATGGGCGCTGAATACGCTAAGTTGCGCAGTCGTGCCTCCATTGGATAAATTTCATGTTTCGTTCCATCAACCTCGGTGGCGTATGGACCGGTGATTCGGGATTGGGGGTCAATTACCCATATTTGACCGAGTTTGACCTTGTATGGGTTTTCTGGGACTTCTATGGGGATTTCAGCTACTTCGTCAACGACTTCTTGGAGTCCGTGGTCGATGAATTCGTTGTAGCTGTCAAGGTGCTGGCGAACTAGACCTTTCTCGTTAAAGAAAGTTTTTAGTAGATCATGGATATCTTCTTTTTGTACATTCGTCAAGTTTTCAGTTCTCCCATAAATTTAACATAGAAATATGATGATTGTGATTTTCTGTTAGGGTCAATTGGGTTTGTTTCACTCTTTCATTTCCTCCGATGCTGGATAGGTCCAACTCGAAAAAGGGTTCAACTAACTTTTCTAAGAGCACAAACACAAGCCGCATACCTTGAATATAAACTTTTTTATGTACATTGCTTCAGAAGATAAGTGTTGTTAAACTTTCATAGTTTGATCTATCAAAAAAACCTTTGGTTTTGCGTTGAATGATTAAAAGTGGATAACTAATATCTGACAATCTTGTAACGGTTCCTTCCCAACTGGTGCTTCCGCTTTTCCTGTGCCTCAGTCAACTTCGAATCCCCTGTCTTAACCTCGAAAATTGTGGGTTCACCGACCTTGTTCCCAAAGAAATCCCGTTTCTGAACCATAAAATCGCCGCCATCACAGATTTTCTGGCAGTCATGGCCCAGCATTGATTGGTCAAATGCAAAGCGGTCCTTAGCAATACTGCCTTTTACACGTCTTTTAGATTGGGTAAACCTTCTGGAAGTATTGCCAAACCCCATGGGTTTTCTGATGTCGGAGTCTTTTTTAACCAATTAGGCTAGCCTTTTTTGTCAGCTAATAGCTACTGTAATATTAAAAATTTGCTAACCGTTTAATTGATTCTGTTTCATTCTTTCTTTGTGATTATTTCTACAACTGAATCTTTGTTGTTATGACAGGCAGTCTTCCCAGTTATAACTGGAAGAAGTTTTTCATCTATCTCATAACCGATGCTGTTGCGCTCGTTTAGCATCGCAACTTTAGTGGTTGTACCTGAGCCTAAGAAGGGATCCACAACGGTTTCACCTTTGACGCTAAACATTCGAATGAGACGGTCAGCGATTTCTTCAGGGTATGCAGCGGTTCGGCGTTCCAGTTTGTTTGTGGTTTGACGTGTACCCTTGAATGTCCAAATTTGGCTAAACCATTCGTCACGCTGAGCTTTTGTAAATGCGCTGTTATACCGCTCTTTGTCGCGGGGAGGAAACTTTCTAAGTTTTCCCTTCCTAAACAACAAAATAAACTCACAATCTAATGTGACATAGGCGTTTGGAGGAAGGAAACCTGAGCCCAAAAAGGCTCCTTTGCCCTTATACATCGGTTTGGTGGTGGGTTTTTTCCATAGAATATAAGGTAGTGTGCTGAAGCCGATTTTTTCACAAGTTTCAGTTATGCGCGAGTGGTTTGGAAAGACTTGGAATTTACTGTTGATGCTCCGGGTGGCGTCACCGATATTTATGCATGCAATGCCACCTTCTACTAGGACGCGGTAGGTTTCAGCCCAAACTTTTGCTAAGTTTTCGTGCATGGCTGTGTAGATTTGTGGCACGGTTTCTTCTTCGCCTTTTGCATTCAATTTCTTGAATAATTCTGAGATTTTAGGGTCAGCCTTAGTAAAAAACTCATCCCACATAGCTATCATGGGATAAGGTGGCGAAGTCACCATCAACTGGACGCTATCGTCGGCGAGTTCTGGCATTTGTTGGCTGTTGCCAATGATTATTCTGTGATGGGTCTGCATTGGCTCTATGTATTGTGACATTGGTGTTTTACTTTTGCGGTAGACGGGAAATGATTAATAAGACGGAGCCAGACAGTTTTCTATCCAAAACGTTGCTACGGTAACCAAGCCAGGTCAAAGGTGAAGGACTCAAGATCTCGACGCTTTGACTCAAGCGCCCAAATGGGAAATCCTTTCCCTCAGGGGTTCGCAGGTTCAAATCCTGCCCGTAGCACCAACCATTTACTTTATAAAAATAACTTCTTTCAGCTCCCTGAAATGTTCATCGCCCGTAACCACTTTGCCTCCGAGGTTTCTTGCCGTACAAAGAACAATGGCATCTGCTAAACCCCAGCCCTTCTCTATTTTATTCATTTCACAAGCGTTTTTTCCAGCTACCACAGCAAGCTCGAAATCTAACTCAATAACGTGACTCGTTGCATTGATGAATTCTAAGCGTTTTAATCTTCCTTCGGGAGTTTCGTTTCCAAGCTCTGTTTCTTTTTGCATTTTTCGGCTTACCTCGGAAACTACAATGCTTGGTGTGACTGAATCTGTGCTTTCTATGTATTCTTTGGCGACTCCACCGTATTCTGAAGCCCTAAAATATTCTATCCAAGCATAAGCATCTATAACATATTTAGAGCTCATGGAATTCTGCCTCGTCTTTCCGCGTGAATGGCTTCAGTTTACGGTTTGATCCGAACATGGAGCAGGGAATGTTTTTCCGTTCCAGAATTAATGATTTTATCACTTGGTCGTGGCTGTTGGCGTTCATTTCTTTTTTGATTTTATTTAGCATCTGAAGGGTTTTTTCGTCCACTTGAACGGTTGTAGGCACACAAATTCCTCCACTATAACTATAGTTATAGAATTATAAGAGATTTTCTCAATAACGACAATCCTTTCCCCCAAGGTTTGGATGTTCAAAACCTCCCGTAGCACCAACAACTATCTAGAATTTTTTATAGGGAAATTTTAATACAGCCCAACCCTTATAAAAGGTAAACTCTCGCTTGGTGGCTTGGTTGGTTACAGTCTTCACAGAGGAGGACAAGAGAAACCTCAAGGTCATAGCTTTAGAACTCTTGGAAATCCGCAAGCTTATCGAAAACCTTACTGAAAAAGTGGTAAACCTAAGCGACAAAGAACTATTGAGAATTCTTAGTACAACCCAAAACGACCTTAAAGAAAAACAAGTAGATGGCTACAAAGAAACTCTGGAAAGACAGCTATACATCGCTGAAAAAGAATTTCGATCATAAATTTGACTTGAGCGCGCAGATTGGAAATCCGCCCCCTCATGGCTTCAGTGATTTAAATCCTAACACTCGGCACTATTCAAACATGTATTATTAATACACAAGATTAATACGATAGTTAATTGTGGTACATTGTAAGATACAAGTAAGCTGTTTCTATATAGTCCTCAAAAACTACAATGATACGCTTAATTGCATACCTAAACTGATAAGGAGGAAAAACAATGAAAAACACAGTCGTAGCATCGATACTGTTCCATTGCCCACAGTGCAACGAGAACTTTGAATTCGACGCGATAGGAGAACACGAGTTTGTTCCCTGCCCAATCTGCGGAACCGACCATGTCACCGTCAAAAAAGGCAACAAAATAATGCTTGAAGATTTTGAGCAAATACAAATCTGTTAGGAATAAAAATATCAGTGATCCTCAGAGCCTTTTTGTTTCCCTTTTTCATATTTTTTATTTTTTTTTTATAAGGCGAGCCCTGCAAAAACCTGTGGAGTAGAAATCCAAATAACCCAGCCGAAAACTAGCCTATAAGAGGCAAAACATCGTGAGCGCACAGCAAGTCACATGGAACCTAACCGAGCTTTTCCCAAGTATAACTTCTATAAAAATCGAAGAAGCCATAGCCCAAGCCACCGCAGAGGCAGACAAGTTTGAGCGGAAATACCGCGGAAAAATATGCGCCCTAACCCCACAGGGTTTGATGAGATGCCTCCATGAGGTTGAGGCGTTTGAAGCAAAATTCAGCAACGTAACGCTTTATTCCAGCCTTAACTTCGCAGCAGACATGACTCAACCACAAACGCAGGCATTAAATGACCGCGTGGACAAACTCAACGCCAAAATCAGCAAACAGCTCGCATTTTATTCACTAGAATTGGGCAAGGTAATTAAAACTAAACCCCAGTTAATAGATGACCCGACTTTAGCCAATTATAAGCATATGTTACAGCGTGTTCTGCGCCGTGTTGAACATCAACTCACCGACATTGAGGAACAATTGATAATTGAGAAGGATCAATTCGGCGTGAACGCTTGGGAGGAGTTGCAAAGCAAATGGCTCAACACGCGTCTATTTGAAGTTACTGTTCTAGAAGAAAAGAAGATTCTTAGTTACGGCGAAGTCAACGGGCTCTTACACCATCCCGACCGTGCCACTAGGGAATCTGCCAACCGCTCAATCTATGGACTATTAGGAAAAGACGGCGAAGTCTTCTCAGCCGCACTCAGAAGCATATGCAACGACTGGGTAAATGTGTCTAAACGCAGAAAATACATTTCGCCCATGGAGTCCAGCTTACTTAACAATGACACAGAACAAGTTATAATAGAGAATTTGGTGGCAACAGTGGAAGAAGGGGCAGCGTCTTATCGGCGTTACCTTAAATTGAAAGCGAGATTGATGGGCTTGCCAGTGCTGGGTAACCATGACATTATGGCACCGCTGACAAACTCGCCAGAGCAGAAATTCACTTATCAACAAGCCCAAGACGTAATCGTAGAAGCCTATGGCCGCTTCAGCCCCCAATTCGCAAATGCTGTAAAAGAAATGTTCAATAAGCAACATATCGACGCAGCCCCAAGGTTTGGCAAACGCAACGGAGCCTTTTGTGCAAGCCACTATAACGGCAAATCCGCCTATATTCTACAGAGCTTCAACGGTTCCTTAACCGATGTTTTCACATTGGCTCATGAACTTGGTCACGCAACCCACGACTGGTACATGTCACGGAGCCAAACCTTGCTAAATACCAATGTGCCCTCGACTGTTGCCGAGACTGCTTCAATTTTTAGTGAATTGTTGCTTACTGATTTGCTCTTGGATTATGTGAAATCGGATGAGGAACGCAAGAGGCTGCTTTGTATGGTTTTGGATGAAGCAGGCATGACGGCTTTCCAGGTGACGGCTCGGGTCTGGTTTGAGCAGGCTCTATATGCATCCATAGGCAAAAACGAATTCCTCGATTACCAAACTATTTGCAGTCACTGGACAAAGGCTCGCAACCGCATCTACGGCGACTCTGTCACATGGTTCCCAGAAATGCAAGCTGAGTGGACCATGAAACCCCACTATTTCATGGCAAACTACCGCTTCTACAACTACCCCTACGTCTACGCCCAAATGTTCGTTTATTCGTTATATGAACGGTATCTGGAGGAAGGCAAAGCGTTTGTTCCTAAACTTGTGAAAATGCTGTCTGCGGGAGGAAGCGTATCACCGTTGGAGATCGGCGAAATTGTCGGGTTAAACGTAGCGGCGCCAGAGTTCTGGATGGGAGGCATCAAGGTGTTTGAACGTTTCATAGATGACTTAGAAAAAATCATTTAACACTTGGAAATTAGTCGTCCAGCAAATTTCACAGACGACTACTGTTAATACTTTGCCAATTGTTGAAAAAAGCACTCAAGAAACTGATGTGCATTGGTTACGTTGCTAATTGGCAAAATGATAAAAAAGTATGCTTGGGCTAAAAATGCCCTTAACTATTTACTCTTTTTTTTCTTGGAAGAGTTTTTTGATTGCACTGATTCTTGATTTCTGAGCAAGCACATCGCTTGTAACTATGGTTATCGCTTCTTCTGGGCACCATTTGACGCATTGGGGTCCATCAGGTTTGTCCTTACACATGTCACAGACATAAACAACTTTGGTTTCGGGATGCAGCATTATGGCGCCGTAGTCGCATGCTTCGATGCACCAACCGCAACCGTTGCATTTATCCTTGTCTAAAACGATGTTTCCGGTATCCTTTGACTGAGTTAGCGCATCTCTTGGGCAAGCGGCGACGCATGCCGGCTCCTCGCATAGACGACATGTAACGGCCATGTTAGCTAATTGATTAACACGGACAACTCGTATGCGCGATTTTAATGGATTGAAGGCTTTTTCTTTAGTAAATGAGCATGCGTACTCGCATATTTGACAGCCGACGCATTTTTCTGGGTCAGTGGAGACAAATTTTCTTTCATGAATCTTTACCATGCATTAAGCCTCTGTTGTTTCAATTATGCTTTGGTATTCTTGCATTCCTAACGCTTGTAATTTGGCTTTTGTAGGCATGCCTTCAACGTTCCATCCACGTGCTTGATAGTAGTCGTCTAGCATGAGGTCAAGTTCTTCTTGGGTTACTACGGCACCTTTTGCTGGTCCATCATCGGTGATTGGTTGGTTTATGACTTTCCAAGGTAACGTGTCGTCTTTGCGACCAAGTCCTTCTCTTGTGTTGATAAGTTTGGCAAGTGTATTGATTCGTTCACCTGCGACTTTCAGCTCCTCTGCAGTGATCGTTTCACCTGTGACTAAATTGTAGAGTTTAGCCATATCTGGGAGTTCTTTGTAGAGTGTGCCTTTGGCATTCTTACAAATGATAAGCGAATCGATCAGGGCATAAACATCTTCTGCGTCTTTGACTAGTTTGCCTCTACCTTTTTCTGCTATCAATCTGTTAACGTCGCCCTTCATATCGAAGGTGTAAGCGCCACTTCTGTTTTGGTCTGCGCCCCTGAAGGATACCGCTGAACCTAAAGCAGCTGTTTTTAGGCATCGCAGGTCGTATCCTGTTACTTCTAAGCCTTTGATTTGCATAGCAAGTTTTATGGAGTCCTTGCCGATTTTCTCGGCTGCAATCTTCACGCCGTCGGCGAGCATATCGCCGATTCCTTCGCGTTTCCCGATTTTTTCGATTAGTTGTATGAGTGCTTCTGCGTTTCCGAAGTGGGCGTCCAATCCGCCGAGCTCTTCGTGCGTTAGAATGCCTTTTTCGTGGCAGTCCATTACGAAACTAACAGTTACGCCGACGCTTTGTGCGTCAAGTCCATAATAGTTGCAGAGTTCTGCAGCTTTAATTATTGCGTCTAGTTTGTCTACGCCGCAGTTAGGCCCCAATGCCCACACGTTTTCATACTCCATACGTGCCATAGTGCCTTTGTATGGTCCTTCGCGGATGAGTGCTTCGTGCTCGCACCGCATTGCGCAGGAGTTGCAAGCAATGATTTTTGTTATGTAGCGTTCGTTGAGTACTTCGGCACTGACTTTTTCAGCGTTGTTCAAAATGGGAGTTATTGAAGTTGCGTGTCGGTAAACAGGTCAAGGCATTTTGCGCCATGATGTTTTCGGTTGTTCCAAGAGTTCGGTATTTCTGTGCGGCTGGACCCTTCATACGTTCATGGAACTCCTTGACCATCTCAATGAATTCTTCGGGTTTAGCAACTACTATGTCGCGGGTTCCGCGGACAGCGATGGCTTTAAGGTTCTTGCTACCCATGACTGCGCCAAGCCCAGTTCGCCCCGCTGCACGAGTTTTCTCATTTATTATGTTGGCGATTTTTGATTGTTTTTCGCCTGCTAAACCTATGGATGCTACGCGAACGTAGTAGTCGCCTACTTCAGTTTTTATGGCATCTTCGGTTTCGAAGGGTGATTTACCCCAAACTTGTGATGCATCAAGCAGTTGGACTGTATCGTCGTCTATCCAGATGTAAACTGGCTTTTCAGCCTTGCCTGTTAAAATTACAGCATCGTATCCTGCTCTTTTTAATTCCGCTCCAAAGGTGCCGTGGCTTACTGCTTCTCCGACACCGTTTGTTTCTGGTGACTTAGAAATGAATGCGTGACCGTTTCCACCTGTCGGAAACATAGTTCCTGAAACTGGACCAATTGCCAGTACAAGTGGGTTTTCTGCGCTGAGTGGGTCTACGCCTGCTTTTGAGTTGGATAACCAGAGGTTCATACCAAGGCCGATGCCGCCGATGTATTTTTTGGCGACTTCGTCGCTTAATTTTTCGGTACGAGTTTTGCCTGTGGTTAAATTAATGTATAAGATTGTTCCTGCGTAACCTAGCAAACCTTGTTCCTCCAAGAGTTTTGAATATTTAGTGCAGTTGAACAATATATTAAGTTAATGGGTTCTTAGTTTAGAAATTCACGGGTTTCTATGAAGGTCAAAATGTCGTCATGCATATTCAGGCATAACGTCAATGTGATGCTTTCGTGGGCAAAAATCGTGCACAAATAAAGAAAAGAAATATCAGAACCCAACAACAAACACTAAACCGGAGCAGGAGACAAGAAAAATGCAAGTAAAAGTACACTACATCAGCTTAGTAAAATCCTACACAAACACAAGCCAAGACGAATTCACACTTACCAGACAAAACCGTACTGTCAGTACTGCTCGACAAAATCGCTGGAGGACTACGGCAAACCATTCACTCAAGAAGTCTATGACCCAGTCAAGAAAGAGATGAAAGCCTCCTTTGTCGCTATGGTCAACGGCGTTTTGATGGACCAACTCAATGGCGTAAACACACCTCTCAAAGATCGCGACAGCGTCATTTTGATGTCGCTTATGACAGGCGGCTAAACCATAGTTTACCTTAAAAAGGAAAACTATCATATTTCTCGATGAAAAAAATGCCCAAAAAAAGACACCTTCTGCTTTACTACGGATTCCCCTTTGCCGTCTACATATTTTTTATTATTTTAGCCCTTAACATGCGAGTTCTTTGGGTCAGCTCTATCTTAGTCTTTGTTTTTGGCTCAGGCATCGCTATACCAATCATCTGGAAGTATCATTATAAACACTCTGGTAAACGGGAAAAACAAACGGATGATTGCTCAGAAACAGATTAACAGTCACTACTACAACCGATGGTACACACCAGCCGACTCAACGGAAATGGACTATCAAATTGAACAGATAAAAAAAAGAAAAAAAGTCCTTAAAGGCTTTTAACGAAAAATTGGTCTTAAAAAAACTGCGACTTTCAAATTTGTTAAACGTAAAAAATAACGAAAAATCGAATAAAGCGCTAAAAAGCACTAATGAATTTATTTTGATTTGTTGGCTTCTGCTTCGACTGTTTGGAACAGGTTCTTGACTGCTTTCTGCCGGTACTTCTGTGCCAATGTCTCTGCGCTGACAAAGGTTAGGGCTTCTTCTGGGCACCATTTGACGCATTGGGGCTCTTTGGTTTCGTTGTCGGTGCAGCTATTGCATGTGAATACGACTTTTTTTTCTGGATGCATGTTCATGGCGCCGAATTGGCATGCGCTGATGCACCATCCGCAACCGTTGCATGCGTTTTCGTCAACGCGGATTATGCCGCTATCACATTCTTGTTTGAGAGCATCTCTTGGGCAAGCTGCCACGCATGCAGGGTCTTCACAGTGCCTACAGGTAACTGCAAGGTTTACCAATGGACCTATGCGCATGGCGCGAATGCGTGATTTGGTTGGGTTGAAGGTTTTCTCGTTAACCATGCTACAGGCGTATTCGCAGACACAGCAGCCGATGCATTTGTCTGGGTCGGCTGTTACGAATTTTCGGTCTTGTGGGCGCACCATTTTAGTTTCCTCCTACAGTTGCAACTGTTGCTTGAGGCTTGTTTTCTTTAGCCTTTTTCATCGCATCCTCAGCGATATAAGCTAAGTCGCCTAAACCAACTTGATTTAAGCGTTCAACCGTTGGGATACCGTCAGCCGTCCACCCGCGTGAAGCGTAGTAGTCGTCTAAGCCGATTGCCATTTCCTCGTCGTTAACGCAGACTCCTTTGGCTGGTCCTTCGTCTGGTACTGGGAAATTCTTTATCTTGTATGGGACGTCGTCGAATTTGCGTGTGCCTTTGCCTTCTCGTATGTTGAAGAGTCGTGCGAGGTTTTCGATTCTGTCGCCGTCTGCATCATTTCTTCACGGTGTATTGGGATGCCTGTTGCAAGTGTGTAGTAGTTGGTTAGGTCTTTCCAGCCGTCGTAGTATGTGCCTCTGCTGAATTTGCAGACGATAAGTGAGTCGATGATGTTGTACATGTGGCTCTCGTCGGTAATCATTTTGCCTCTGCCTTTCTCAATTTTGAAGCGGTTCACTTTTCCCTTAACGTCAGGTGAGTAAGCTCCGTTTCTTAGGTGGCAGGCGCCTCGGAATGATACTGAGAATCCTAATGCTGCAGTTTTTAGGGTTCTAAGGTCGTAGCCTGGAAGCTCTAAGCCTTTGATATGGCAGGCATATTTGTATGCATCTCCACCGATTAATTCAGCAGCTTTCGCCACACCTTCAGCCAGAATGTTTCCCAGCCAGCCTTCGCGTTTACCAATCTTGTGAATAATAGCGATTAAGGCTTCAGCGTTGCCGAACTTGAGGTCGATTCCATCGGTTTGTTCCTTGGTGATTATCCCATGCTCATAGAGATCCATTGCGAACGCAACAACGACGCCTATTGAGATGCCGTCCATGCCGTACTCGTTAACAATTCGCATTGCTTCGATAATTGCGTCTAGACGGTCAACACCGCAAAGTGGTCCCATACTCCAGAGGCACTCGAATTCCAATCGTGAAGTTGAACCTTTGTATGGTCCTTCGGGAACAACGCCGATGTGGTCGCAACGCATACCGCAAGTTGCGCAGCCGACAATTTTCTTAACATAATGTTCGTTAAAGTATTCGCCGCTTACTTTGTTGGCGCCTTCAAAAGTGGCGTTTGTCCAGTTCCTTGTTGCCAAGGCTGAAAGCGAATTTAGAACCAAAACGTTTTCGGGTGTGCCTAAGGTTTTGTATTTCTTGGTTGACGGACCCTTCATGCGTTCATGGATAAGTTTAACAAATTCCATGAAGCCCTTAAGGTTTGCTACGTTGACATCTTTTGTGCCTCGTACAGCAACTGCCTTGAGGTTTTTGGAACCCATGACTCCGCCCATACCGCTTCTTCCAATCGCACGAAACTCGTCGTTTATTATGGCTGCAAACCTACAAAGTTTCTCGCCTGCTTCACCAATCGCTGAAACACGGATGTAAAAGTCGCCGAGTTCATCTCGGATTCTGTCATCAGTTTCTTTAACGGTTGCATTTTTGAGGTATTCAGCATTTCGGATTTCAACTTTGTCATCGTCAATCCAAAGGTAAGATAGTTTAGGTGCTTTGCCTTTGATTACAACAGCATCGTAACCTGCACGTTTCAGGTCAGGCCCGAAAAAGCCGTGGGCTTCGCCATTACCTATACCGCCGGTGGCGGGAGATTTAGACACGACGGCGTAACTGTTGCCGCCTGTTGGACCCATGGTGCCGCTAAGGGGACCAGTTAAGTAAATAATCGGATTATCTGGGTGATATGGGTCAGTGCCAGGTTTTGAATTGTCAAACAATAAGCGGATACCTAAACCTATTCCGCCGATGTATTCTTTAGCCATCTGCTCTGATAATGGCTCGATTCTTGTTTCTCCGGTTGTGAGGTTAACATGTAAAATTTTTCCTGCATAAGCAAACATGCTTTTTTCCCCTCGAGTCTCGTAAGTTAGAAGGCATTTGAAAACTATATTAAGTTAATGGCTGACTTATTTAGAAAATCACGGCTAAAATCGACCTGTTTTTAGGTTCATAACGCAAAAAATTCGCTTTTCCCCTTTAACCTTCCAAACCTAAAGAAGCGAAAACTTAAACCAATCCAAATCCTTTTCCCCTAGCAGGCGAAAAACTTGAAACGAACAGACGCTCTGAAACAGTCAGCAGCTAAACAGGGCAAGCCCCAAGACTTCATTATCCTAAATCAAACCAATATAATCTACCTCACTGGTTTCACCGGTGCAACTGCACTGCTTATTCCCGAAAAAGGAGAAAACATCCTTTACGTCTCAAGCGTAAACTATGAGCAGGCCAAGGCAGAAACCCAAGGCTTAACTGTGCAACTTTTAAAACGGGCCGAAAACATAATGGAAAAAATCTTTAAACAAGCCTCAGCAAAAAAATTTTCCTTCGATGCAATGCCGGTTGAAAACTGGTGTGCCTTATCTAAAAAAATAGGCGAAGAAAACCTGCAACCAATCAACAATTTGGTTCTGGAGCTACGCAGCATTAAGGATCAAGAAGAAATCAAGCTTGTACGTGAAGCCTGTAGGATAGCGGCGGTTGGCATGCAGACGGCGAAAGAAATTATGTGGCTTGGAACAAAAGAGAGGGATGCCGCAGCGGAAATCGAGTATTCTATGCGTAAGGCAGGCTCCTACGGAGTAGCCTTTGAAACCATCGTAGCGTCGGGTCCAACATCAGCGTTTCCCCACGGAAGCAACCTTGAGAGAACCATCCAAAACTGCGATTTCGTCATAGTTGACATAGGTGCAACATACAAGTCATACCGTTCAGACATAACCCGAACCTTCATAGCCAGTAAAGCAACCGACAAACAAGCAAGAATCTACGACGCCGTAAAGCTGGCGCATCAGAAAGCCCTTGAAGCCATTAAGCCCAAAGTTGCCGCAAACGCGGTAGACAAGTCAGCCAGGCAGATCATTGAGGAAGCAGGGTATGGCGAGTTTTTCGTTCACAACCTTGGTCACGGCGTGGGTTTGGAGGTCCATGAGGCACCCATCTTGAGCCCCGACAGCAAAGATATCTTATTAGCGGGGAATGTTGTCACTGATGAACCTGGAATTTATGTGCCGGGTTTAGGCGGTGTTCGAATCGAAGACACCGTCCTTGTTACTAAAAATGGCGCCGAGATACTTACTGTTGGGCCTTGTATGCCTTAAGCAAACTTAATAGGCTATGCATCCCTCTTTTATTTGAGAGTGATTCTTTGATAAGTAATCCAGTTATCATACTTGTTGATGTGCAGAATGATTTTTTCACTGGACCCCTAAAAATCAAAAGAGTCATAAGCATAACTGAGCCCCTCCAGCGGCTCATTGTGGCAGCGCGCAAAAATGATATCCCAGTAATCTACAGCATCGATGCCCACTACCTCCAAGACATCGAGGTTGTACGGAAATGGGGTAACCATGCCATAAAGGGTAGCCAAGGCGCAGAAGTCATCCCCGAGCTCAAACCCGACGAAACTAAGGATTACGTAGTTGAGAAACGAACTTACAGCGGCTTCTACGAAACTGGACTCGATCCGCTTCTTCGCAGCTTGTATAGAGGCGATGGCGCTAAAACAGTGATTTTAGGAGGTTTGCATACAAATATATGCATTCGGCATACGTCTGCGGACGCGTTTTTCCGTGGCTACCACATCATTATTGCCAAGGATGGCGTGGAAGCGTTCACGGTTGAGGATCATGAGCAAGGCCTGAAATATTTAGAGTATGTGTACAATGCTAAAATAATGACGGTTAACGAGATAATTCAAGAAATTGTAAAGTAACAAGTTTCCATTTATTCCTGTAAAGACTATGCTTTTTTTTAACTATTGCCTATTTAAGAGAAGAAGAGCGTAAAATTTGTTTTTCTCCTACTAATAGTTTTGGTCCTAAATTGGATTTTGCATTGTCTGAAGGAACAACAGCACGTTTTTTGAGGACTCAACTGTTGTTATTCTTCTTAGATGCGTCATGATTGAAAGAAGAAATAACCAGTTTTTCCTGAAAATCGATTTTTTTTCTACTTTTAAAGAAGATAGCGCTATGCAGACAGGCTAATAGTAGCAAAAATTTTTTTACTATAGAAGTTATTATCTGAAATAGGGATATGCTTGGAATCTGATTTATTGCAGCGCCTTAGCAATCGGGAAATAACGAAGATTAAGCTTTTTGATATGGTTGAGTCAGATTTCGGTTTGCTTCCTGCTGTGTTAGAGGGCACTTTGTCGTCTAAAGCATCAGTCAGATATGGTTGCGGAAGTATCCTTGTAGATTTAAGTGAGAAATACCCAGACAGACTTTATCCTTACCTGAACAATTTCATAGCTTTGCTTACCAGCGAACACCGTATTTTAACTTGGAATGCATTAGCAGCCATCGCAAACCTCACCGCTGTCGATAGCGACCGGAAATTCGATGCCATATTCGACAAGTACTATGGCTTCTTAGGCAACGAGTACATGGTAACCGTGGCTAATGTAGTTGCGAACTCGGCAAAAATCATTACAAACAAACCCTACCTAGCCGACCAAATATTGGCGGAACTGCTCAAAGTCCAAAACCTCCAGGTGACCCCGCACTTAACAGAGGAATGCAAACTCGTTATAGCCCAAGCAACCATCGGAATCTTCAACACCCTAATTAAGTACACCCAAAACAAAGAGGCCCTACTCGCTTTCGCACAAAAACACCAAAATAGTTCAAGGGCAAAACTAAAAATTGAAGTGCAAAATTTCCTAAAAAGATGGCAATAAACAAAGAGCATAGCAAAAACGCTGACAGCCAGCCAAATTTTACCGTTTTAAAGCAAAGTTTATAGGTACTCTCTAAAACAGCATGGCAACGACGTAGTTTGCTATTATGAATATTGCATATATTAACATGGCAACGTGAAACATGGGCAGTGCTTTGATTGTGGCTTCTGGGCTTTTCTCCTTCAATATTTTGATGTTCCCGACTACTACGAGCAGGAAGCTCAGAGCGAATCCTGCAATTATCAGAAGCGTGCCAATTCTAGTTAAGAATATTATCGCCATGGCAAGGTGCCACACACTGAACCCAAGGATCCAGTATGCAGTCACTTTTACGCCATAGAGAGTTGGGATCGTGTTCATTTCCTTAGCTTCATCATTACGAAAATCAACAAGGTCGTTTACGCCTAAATGAGCAAGCGCCAAAGGATAGAAGAAGAGGAACAATAAAAGCACGTTTAAGTCTGGTCTACCCACACAAAGGTAGCCAGCCACCAAAAACAAAGCGAAATCTATGCGTCCAATTACCTGTGCAACTGGGAATCTTTCGTTACGCTTTTTAATCTGGTAAAAAACTTCCAGAGTAAAACATGCAACCATAATTGTGAAGACGTAAAGTGAATTTGGAGATGGAAGTGTGAAAATAATGATTGTTGCCAGTGAGACGAGAAATACAAATAAAGCGATAGCTTGTTGACATGAAATTAAGCCTTGAGATATGGGTCGTTTCCCGAATGGTCGCCAATACTTGGTCAGTTTGATGTCTGATGCTAATTCCTTTTTATCAACATCGGCATCCACTATATCGTTGAGAACAAGGCCCGCTTCAAACCCAAAGAACCCAATTAACACCGCCTGCAAAACCAAAATTGGCGAATAGCCGCCATAGAATCCAAACCCAAAAAACAATCCTGCACAGAAAAGAGTTGGCCATACAAAAAAGAAGTGTAAACGCAACAGATCCACAAATTCCTTAATTTTTTGGCTCATATGCGATCACGCATTTGCCTTTTATTTAGAGATTTGTATATAAGCTATTTTATTAGAAAACAGTAAAACATAGAGAGCGACGTCATGGATGTTGTGGCAGTACATCAAAATAATTAGGTTTCACATTGTAGCAGGCGGAGCATTAGCTTTTACTCTGGGTGCTCTGATTGCTTTTGCCAACGGTGGCTCTTTTGACCCCCTGCGGATCACTTTATTTTATGCAATTGTGTTTTTCGGCGATTTGTCAACACATTTTAGCAATGACTATTTCGATGTTGAACAAGACACGTTAAGCAAGAGAAAGAGGTTTTTTTCCGGAAGCAAAATACTAGTCAATAACCCCCGCCTTCAACCCTTTGCCAAAATCTTATCGGTTGCATTACTATCTACCTCCGTTTTATTGGCCGCCTTAGTTGTCATCTTCCAATTAGCCCCTGTCGAATTACTATTAATCACTTTGGGCGCTAATTTCTTGGGCTGGTTCTATTCTGCCCCACCACTACGCCTAGTTTCAAGGGGTTTAGGCGAGGTTGCCATTGCGTTGGCGGTTGGTTTCGGGATTCCAGCAGTCGGATACTTAGCTGTTAGAGGTCAACTCGATAACTGGTTTATGCTTTTTGCGTTGCCATTTGTATTGTATGGGTTTATGCTTGCTCTAAGCCTTGAAGCACCTGATGTTGAAGTTGACCGCTTAGGAAACAAAAAGACCTTTGGCGTAAGAAGAGGGGTTCATTCAGTTTCTGGTTTGGTTTTTGCATTTTCTTTTGCAGCCATGTTGTTGTTTCTTTTTTATGTTTGGCAAGTTGGTGCTGAACCGGTTAATTTTTGGGGTGTTGCTGCTTTTTCAGCTCTGCCATTTGCCACTGGGCTTTTAGGTTTGATAGGTATACATCGGGGGAAATGGGTTCACGCTTTTTATGCGATAAACATCTTATCGCTTTTCGCATTTAACTTGCTGATGGTTGCATACTTGCTATTTGTTGTTTCAAGTCTCTAGTAGAAAGCGCATTTAAAATCAAGTGGTGGGCCCGAGGTGATTTGAACACCTGACCAACAGATTATGAGTCTGGCGCTCTACCTAACTGAGCTACGGGCCCAAACCATTGCACTCTTTATATTGCTATTTCTGAAAACATTTAAACATTTTCCGCCAAGCCCTCAGCAACCAAACGGCTAGTGGAATTAATATTAGGAACATACAAAAATTAGGCTTTTCCAAACCATTTTTCGTACCATACATTAAACATGGAAAGGCATTCTTTTTGCCAGGCTTCTTCGCCCTCTTCTTTGAGGCAACGGGCAAGTTCCAAGTTATGAGTGATTTCTGCTTTCGCTTCATTTAGCAAGCTTTCGACGTCATCGAGCATGTCATTACCGCCCGCAGCGTAATCCTTCAAAGCTTGTTTCAAAAAAACACGTTTCTGCTTGATTAATTGGCTAATTTTACCTTCACTCATAGTTGCACCAGTAGGGAAATTAGGGCTATCATAATTTTAACGTTGCGTTCGCTCGTAATGGAACAGGTATTCTTGCGCGTAACCTGCATAGGCACCGAAGTAGTCTCGTGCGAACTCACCGATTTTTAGGTATTCACCATTGGTTAAAGAATTATGGTTTTTTAGCTTCTTTACTAGGGGTTCTGGCAAAAAGTTTGCATAGTGATTTAGAATTACTCGTTTCACCCAAACATCCACGGGGAAAGCCTCTTTTTTCTCAAGTGAAAACAGTAGCACACAGTCAGCCACTTTCAATCCAACTCCAGGAAACTTGAGGAGTATTTTTCTGGCTTCCAAATAGGGCTTTGTCTTCAAATCTTCAAGGCTTATATTCTCATTGAGAATTTTTTGGGCTGTTACCTGTACATACTTTGCTCTGTATCCTAAACCGCATTCCCGCAATCCATTTTCGCTGGCGTTCGCTAAACATTCCACAGTTGGAAAATTGTAGAAATCCATGTCGTTGAAAACCTGTTTTACCCCATACTTAGTGGAGATCTTTTTGAGCATTAGTTCTATGGCTGCGATGTTTTTGTAGGTGGCGCATATAAAGCTGATAAGGCATTCCCATGGTACTTGCCGCACGATACGGAGCCCCTCGTATCTTTTCAAAGCCTGTCGAATAAAATCGTCGCGCGCAATGCGCTGACCGATTTCCTGCAGGTTATCGTTTAATCCAAAATAGTTCTGCACAAACTCTTTGCCAACACCCTCAAACTCTAACTTCGCGCCGCATTGTCGAACCTTAACAACGTTTTCGCCGACGACGCCATACCACCAACCGCCAATCTTTTGCCACCTAAACACTTGCCCGCAGCAAAGTGAAAAATCTAAATCAAACGGCACTTCAAGCCGCATCAGGGTTGCTCCATGAATTTTTCTGGCTTGGGTACTTCTGATGCTAAACCTTTGAGTCGCCGTAAATCAATGATGACTTCCTGGGCAAGTTTTTGCGGCATTTTTTCCCAGTGGTCAAAGAATGTTTGCCAAAAAGCTCTGCCTGAGGTGGTGGATCGGAGTTCTTTGGAGAAACCAAAAGTTTCAGAGACAGGGATAAAGCCCGTGATAACAGTCTGAAGTCCTTTCTGTTCGAAAAATGTCACTTTTCCGCGTCTGGTGCTTAGCATTCGTGAGGATTCGCCTGACAATTCTGATGCAACTGAGATGATTATTTTGTAGATAGGCTCAAGCAGTACGGGGTCAGCGGTTAGGAAACTGCCAAAAATTGCTTTGCCAACACCATGCATGATTTCTATGCCGACCTTCTCTGTTTTACCAAGCTGTAAATCAACCAGGTTCACTTTGAGGTGCCGAATGGGTTCGCCGCATAGTGGCCCTGCCCTGCAAGCGTACTCGAACCCTGCAATAATTGCTTCAAGCTCCTCTTCAGAAATCTCACCTGTTTTACTTTTGAAGTCAACGAGAACATTTCGGTTTTCATCGATAGAAAGTATGTTACAGCAATCGTCATCTAAAGTAGAACTGTGAGTCTCTTCAGCCTCAGGCATAGCCTGCATCCAAAAGCAGTTTTGCTTGTTGGGACTTTTAGCTAAAGCCAAAGAACCTTTTTTCTGAACGCTCTCCATATAGACAACTCGTGGCGAAGAAACGACAATGTCGATTTCACAGGTGCGTTTAAGTTGGCCTAGAGCTATTTCCAGATGCAACTCACCCATTCCGCTTAACAAGTACTCGCCTGTCACCTTGTCTGTAGATGTTTTTAAGTTGGGGTCTTCAGCCGCAAGACGTCCCAACCCTTCAAGCAAAACAGGTATGTCTTGGGATTTTTTAGGTTCCAACGCTAAAGTGACGACGGGTTCTGAAACATAGCATATGCTTTCAAACGGAACCATCCCCTCTTTATTGTCTAAGTCGACGAGTGTTTCGCCTGCTTGGACTTTTCCTGAAAGAATTAATGATGCCAAGTTGCCTGCGGAGACTTCAGCGACTTCCTCATGGAAAATACCCATGTCTATCGCTACATGCTTAACCTCTGTTTTAACCAATGCATCCACTAAATGGAGTCTGTCGCCTTTCCTCACTTTGCCCGAGAACAACCTGCCTGTTGCAATGGTGTCGCCATTTGAGTCTGAACGGATGTGAGTTACATAAACCACTGCTGGGCCATCATCGCTGCATTTGGTCAAGGCTTTACCAACTTTCGAGCCGACTTGACCATCCCAAATCTTAGTAATTCTGTAGCCTTGCGCTTCAAGGGGACTTGGAATCTGATTAATTGCCACCTCAAAAATTGCGTCATTTAAAGGCATGGTTTTCTTTAGTTTTGCTTGCTCACCGTTAAGGACCGCTTGGATTATATCTGAGAATTTAATTCCCTTTTGCTTAGCCGACCCCGAAGTGAAACCCCAACCATAGAGGGCTGCACCAAACACTACATTTCCGCTTGCCGCGTTTATTTTCCATTGCGTCTTGTAAGGGCTTTCGCTATAGAGTTCGATTAAGTCGTTAAACTTATCGATTATATTGTTAAGTTTTTTCTGGATTTGCTCCTCACCTAACTGCAGTTCAGTGATGAGGCGGTCAATCTTGTTTATGAAGAGAACTGGCCGCACCCGTTCTTCGAGGGCTTGGCGGGTAACGATCTCGGTTTGTGCCATAATCTCCTCCACAGCATCCACAACCACCACAGCTCCGTCGATTACTCGGAGAGCGCGGGTGACTTTTCCCGTGAAGTCTACGTGTCCCGGCGTATCAACCAAGTTAATGATGTAAGAGTTTTGGGGGTTTTTGTAGAGGAGACTTATGTTGGCTGTTTTGATTGTAATTTTGCGTTTTTGTTCTTCCTCTAGGTAATCTAGCACCCTTGCCATACCAGCCATCTGCGGTGACAGCATTCCCGTCCCGACCAACAGGGAATCGGCAAGCGTGGTCTTGCCATGGTCAATGTGTGCAATTATGCCTATGTTTCGAATTAACTCTTTTTTGCTCATCAATTGTTGTATCTCTGGGATTTGTTTGAAACGCGGCATAGTGACCACTTTAGGATAAGTTTAAGTTGGAACTAAAGGTTCCTATTAAATTTAAAAGCTTTAATGCTTAACTGCTTAAGGATCCAAAAAAATTGAAATCGACCACAATCATTCCTGTTGAAAGAATCATTGAGGAACCTTATGCTTCAACTGTTTGTTACCCGAGAACTAACCAAGCTGAGATGCAAAGTCGAATACAGGAACTAAAGGACCTTGGTGTTGAAGCACTTGAATTCTCGGGTAAAGCGGCTGCGGCTAACGTTCCCGTTCTGGGTAAAGGTTACGTTGGTGTTGTGGTGGTTGCGTATGTGTGTGGGGAAAAGGCGGCTTTGAAGATGCGTAGGTCAGACGCAGACAGGGAAAGTCTCGGTCATGAAGCAGAATTACTTGCAAGAGCCAACAGTGTAAACGTGGGGCCTCGGTTTTTAGCTGCGAGTAAAAATTTTCTTTTGATGCAACTGATTGAAGGCGATTTGCTTCAGAATTGGCTCGAACCCCAGAAAGATAAGCTGGTTATTCGCAAGGTTTTAGTTGACATTTTGGAGCAGTGCTGGCGGCTTGACGAAGCTGGCCTGGACCATGGAGAACTGAGCAAAGCCCCCAAACACCTCATAGTCGACAAAGTGTATAAGCCCTTCATCGTGGATTTTGAAACTGCTAGCCTAGACCGCAGGGTGATTAATGTAACTTCAGTTTGTCAGTTCTTTTTCATGGGAAACAGCAGGGCATCAAAGTCTTTAACTGAAATATTTGGTGAAAAAGATAGATCAAAGCTAATTGCAACCTTGAAAGGGTACAAGAAAAGTAGAAACAGAAAGACCTTTGATAGCTTACTTGAGGTTTGCTTGTCTAACTCAGTTTAAGCTACGATGTCTTGCAGTCTTTTTTGCCTTATGGCTTCTTTAAATTCCATGGCTATGCGTCTGCCCATGTACATATTCTCGCCGTACTTGAGGTAAGCGTAGGGTGATGTGCCGATGCCAACGTTGGTTCCGGCGACGATGCGTGCACTGATTTCGAAGGTGTAAATTTTGGCTTCGTCTGTTATGACCGTTTCAAGACAGAAAGGACCGATGATTCCGGGTGGCACGAGTTCTCGGGCTTTTTTGTGGACGTTTTCACCCATACGCATGATTTCTGGCAGAAGTGATTCGCGAAGAACTATGGGGAAGTTGCCGATTACGGTATAAGTGGGGTTTATGTCAATTTCAAGTTGTTGGCAGGCTGGGATTTTGCCTATTGAGTCTACAGCGGATTCATAGCGTCGGTCAACGCAGAGCATTTCGACGTCATTGTTTATGATTGAGCTGAAGTAGCTTGGGTAAACATTCACGCCTAGGGCGTACTCTTGTAGGTGGATGCTTGGCAAGTCGGCTTCTGTGAGCATGCCCCGTTTGACCATTTCTTTGAATTGTTTGTGGAAGTTCTTGGTTGAGTTGGCAAGGAAGTAGCCTTTGCCACCTTTGGCGCCTTGTAGTTTGGCGATGATTAGGCGGTCGATGTCTTCTGGTGTTTTGAAGGTTGCGGGCAATTTGAGTCCGGCTTGGCGCAACCATTTCTCTTGGCTTTTGCGATTGGCTTCCCAATGGAGCAGTTGGCGGTTGCCAAACATAGGCACAAAAAGGCTGTCAGTTAACTCTTCGGTGCTTAGGTACGCAGTGAAAGAACCGTGAGGAATTAAAACCACATTGAGCTTGCGAAGGCGCTCCTGCAGTTTCTCACTAAGCAGCTCAGTAAAGTCTTTGACTATAATTAACTCGTCAACCAACGGGTACTTCTGATACATTATGGCGTCTTTTTCCTTGCAGATACAGACGGTATTGAAGCCTTCTTCTTTGGCACCCTTGAAAATGTTAAGCGAACTATGCGAGCCCAAAGTGCCGATAGCTATTTTCTTTTGGTCATATTTTTCGATGATTTTACCTATTTCCGCGCCTGTTATCATGTTACCACTTCTGCAAGTCTACCTTTTCTGACGGCTCTTTTTATTTCCATGGCGACGCGTTTGCCAGGACCCACTTCAACGCCATACTTATATTTCATGTAAGGTGAAGTTGGCTCGACACATGGGCAGCCCGGAACACGGGGGCTAACATCAAAAACTCGGAATTCCAAGTCTTTTGTTATAGCACCTTGGAGAGCAAAGAGCCCTATCATACCAGGTGGAAACTCTTTCTTGCAGATGTTCACAAAGCGTTCTGCCGCTTCGAAGATTTTTTCAAGTTGGCTTTCCCGCATTGTTATTCCCATGTGTCCGATTTCGATGTTCTGGGTTGGTATATTAAGTTCGAGTTGTTCTTTGGCGGGTAGATCGAGAACGCCGTCGAGGTCGGTTTGGATTCGCCTGTCGAAACCTAGCAGGTCAATGTCATCGGTTAAGGGTGACCAGAAATAGTTGGCGTTGAATTTGGCGCCAATGACGTACTCTTCAATGACGGATTGGTTAAGGGCTTCACGGGTTATAATTCCTGCCTTGATGCGTTTTTGGGCTTCACGCTCGTACTCCTCAGGTGTAGAGGCGTAAAAAAATGCGCGTTCAATGGCTCGACCTTTCTCAGCGACTTTCACAATTGCTGGGCAATCGATTTCGGCTGGTGATTTGAAAGCGCGTGGAAGTTTTATGCCTGCTTCTTTTAGGAGCCAGAGCTGGTTTTTTGGGGCGGTGCGTTCTTCGGTTTTTAGGAGGTACCTGTTGCCCATGAGGGGAACAGTGAATTTCTGTTCTATAGCTTCATAGCCAGCATATACGCTAAAGGAGCGGTTAGGAACGAAGATTGTGTTTAGATTGGTTAGCTGTTTCACAACCTCGGGTGTTGTTATGTCCGAAAACTTGTCTAGGAAGATGAATTCGTCGAAAATATTTCGGTAGTATCGGGCATAGGTTTTTTCTCTCCCGTTTTGGCAAACGACTACAGTTTTGAAGCCTTCCTGTTTAGCCCCTGAGGCAATCTCCAATGCTGAATGTGAACCTAAGACGCCTATGTGGATTTTCTTTTGGTCATAATCGGCTAAAGTTTGTTTTATTTTTTCTTGCATCATGCTTTTTCACCTATAAAGTCTCTATAAGCGCTAATTATTTTGGCAAGCTTTGGAGTATTAAACAGTTTTATGTTTGTCATCTCGTTCGCAACTGCCATGTACATTTGGCTGATGATTGTTTTAAGGTTGGGGTCAAGTTTGGGGGGCTGTGAATTGCAGAGGGATTTCCAATCTTGGACTCCTTTGGCTTCCGCATCTTTTTTAGCCTGCTCCAAGTCGTTGTACCAGCTGGTTTTTTTGTAAAATTGGCGTGCAACTTCTTTGCTGACGTGGACTCCCTCGTAAGTGAACCGGCACTCGTCGAGTGTTCCTAACACGTCGACAAGTATAAGTTTTCGTTTGTCGTCGAAGGCCAATTCAATTTTGCCATCTTCATTCTTTAAACCTGCGCTTGCGGCGACTCTTGTTATGGTTTCATCCGCTTTTAGAAGAACTGATTTGATATTGGTAAGTTCTAGGTCGGTGACGCCTGCGATTTTTTGTGCCTCTATCCAGGGGAGGTAGCGGTCGGTTTCTTCAAGTTTGGTGCTGACATCAAAGATGGGTTTTGAGAGGGTTTCGCCAGGTTTAGGCTGGTGATCTATACCGAGTTCTTTTAGAGTCAACTTGCCCTGAGCCAACCTTTTGAAAACTGATGAACCTTCGGGTAATCCGTTTCTATAGATTATTTCGAGAGGGATAAGACAGTTTTTCAGCGTTGAAGTGTACATGCTGTAATCGTGAATTATTTTACCGTTAGCAATATTTATTTTGGGTCTGTATATGTTAACCAAAGCCACTTCCATCATGTTTGAAGGCGCTTTGAGCTCGCTGACTATGACAGCTTTGCCCTTTTCATTAACCAGTCCCTTGTAATGGGTCTTGACACCTATCTTTTCAAGTTGCTCAAAACAGTAAGCCCCCATAAGGCATAGAGCAGCTCCTTTGCCTTCGATGTGGTCGGGCATTTCGCCCCAATCAAAAACGCTGTATCGGTCAGAGAAGACAAACCTGCCAGTGCCCATTTCTGTTAGGGTTGGTTTATGGATTACTTCTAAGTCCTTCACGCTGCCCATCTTGGTTGCCTCAAATTCTTTTGTTATTAATGTTTTTGTCCTTATATCGCTTATCTAGTAATTAATTGAACTTTGATTAAGCAAGCAAGCTTCATATAAAAATCATAAGGGAAGAATATGACTCTTAAAAACATGAAAAGACAGCAAAGATTATTTAGACCATAGCCCCCAAGGACTTGCAATACAACAAATCGTTAGTGGGGGGCAACAATAATTGAACGAACAAGAACTACCGGATACTTCTGCACAGACTAGATTTTCAGCTTTACCGACTGGTCCGCTGGAAATTATGCAAAAAAAATGGTTCTGCATGGGTTTAGAAGCTTCTGGTAAAACTTTTAAACAGGATGCTGAATCGCCAACTGATTTTTTGGAGATAGTAAATAAGTCAAAAGTAGCTTGGGTGGACTATATTACAGATGACCCAATGAAGAACCTTCCAGCGGTAGCTGCTCAAATGGGTTTCACCGAGGGTTTTATTTCTAATCTTTCTTGCTGTGACCAGCTTAATTATCAAGATTTTGATACCGAGATGTGGCTAAGTTTTCCATCAATTCAAATTCGCGGAACTGAAGTAAAATCTTACCCGTTGATTATTCTGATAAGGAAGAATTTGGTTTTTACTATACACGGACGCTTAGTAGATAAACGGTTTTTAAGATTAAGAAGATACTCAGAAACGATTCTAAAAAAAATACCTACCGATATCAAACCAGAAGATAGACTAACTATCTTGTTATCGCGCATTCTTGAAGCGAACAATGATAGCAACTTTAGGCATTTACGTGTAATAGAAGAATTTGGTGATGAATTAAACCGTGACCTAATGAACCAAACGACCGATAAAACTATGTTAGGTCCAAAAATATACACGATGAAACATGCCCTCATCATTTATTTGAATGCTCTCTGGGAAAGCGTTGATGTTCTTCAAACCATCCGTTACGGTGACGCCGAACTTCTAACTGACGACCCCAAAATAGTAAACTTGTTCGCCGCCATGGTAGAACAAGTAAAAAGCCAAATCGGGCTCTCAGAACACATGTCAGAGGTCTTAGCTTCAGGAATAGAAGCAACCCAGGCAATTTATAATAATCAATTAACAATCGCAAACAATCAACTGACAATATCGAACAATCAGTTGACAATATTCAACAACCGTTTAGCCAAACTCGTAGCATACCTAACCATAATTGGTACAGCGCTGTTAATACCCAACACGATAGGCACCATGCTTGGCAACTCTGTTTGGGATTATGGACCAGAAAGTCTTGGGCTATACCTTCTCCTCATGGTTGGTGCTACGTTGTTTGGCAGCTTATTGATGTGGTATTGGGTGAAAAAAAACAGGTTGCTTGAGGAGATGCCACTCAGAACAGTCGAGACACCGTTGGAAAAATCTAGTTGTTAATTCAGCATTTGTCACCTCACTGCGTAAGAAAAATGTGGTTAAAAGCAGCGTCAGCCTAAACTTTGCATTTCACGAACCTACATGGCTACTATTAGAGCATATTATTCTAAATGACAGAAAAGATAGAGGGGCAGGTTCTATTGTTGAAAACGAGAACATTGAGATGTTGAAAATCATTGTTAAAAATATGGGGAGGTGAGTCCCCAGAGCAATAAGTTACTTTAGTTTTTTGACTGATTCGTTGGCTTTGTCGAGTTCTTTGCGTTTGCCCGCTTGATACTCGCTCACGCCAACAGCCAACTGAGCATCTTCCAGCGCCAAGATTTTTGCGGCTGCAATTGCTGCGCCTTCAGGCTCAATGGTTACCACAGAGCCGATTCCGCTTGGAACTCGAAGTGAAGAGTAGATGTCTGCTCCGCCAAATTTTTCGCTGTATGGTGGACATGCAATGACTGGCTTTGTTGTGTTACCATCGATGAAAGCGCTCAAGGCGTTGGAACGTCCAGCAACTGTGATGAAGACCACTGATTGTTTCTCGAATTCCTTGATTATTTCAAGAACTTTCTCTGGAGTTTTATGGGCTGAAGCAATACGAAACTCGTAGTTTACGCCTAGAAGCTTTAGATATTTTGTTATTTCGCGGGAAAAATTCAAGTCACGTTCTGATCCCATAATTACTATTGCTTTTCCAGCCATAACAAATTCACAAGCAAGTCTAACTGGAAACTGGCTAATTAATATTTAATCAAAAACCCAAGACAAGAAAAGGAAAACGTTACTTTGTAGCTAATTTTCTCCGAAGAATCTCTGCTCAAACCGTTTAATCCACGAAGGAGCCCTAACCAAAGCATATGTCAAGGTGCCCAACAATCCAAACCCAATAGCAATCAAAACAGGCATAAGAATGAAAATTATCAATGGAGCACCTTCTGTTATGAATATGTAAGCTATAAAAACCCATACAGCAGTCAAAACTGCTGATAGACCAATGCTAATCGATAGGAACGCTTTCACTATTGGTTGAAGACTTGTTTTTTTAGAGAAAGCTGAGATTTTTATGTATTTTTCGTCTTCAGGACCAATTTTCTGTTCGATAAGTCTTAGATGTTCGATTGCTTTTTTGCCAAAAGGAGTAAGAACATACATTTGGTTGCCGTTTTTTTCAATCAGACCCTCGAGCTGTTCGAGGTGGTAGTTGAGTTTTCCTGTTGACATTCCAAGTTCAGTGATTAGCTCCGTATATGAAATTCCCTGGTTTTTTGATTGGATAAGCCTTATTATTGTTCTTCGAGTTGAATGAGCTAAGGCTTGGAAAGTAATATTTTCGATTTGCTCATTTTGGTTGATCATCTGCTTATACCTCAGAATCATAATGTTGGATAAGGACTTAAATCGGTTTTTAACAAGTATTACTTGACAAATTCTCCGTTGCTGCAAATAATCCATTCATCAGTCGTTATACCCCTTATTCATCTGTTGGGTGCTTGGTTTTTCAAGGTTGATTCTATGTTGAAGCAACCCAAAGAGCCAGGGTCACTCAAACAGTTAATCGGCGATTGAGAATGATATGTGGAGTTTGACGGAGTAAGCGAGTAGTAACTGTTTCTTCGTTTGGAAAAACAAACCTAATAACTAACTGCATTTTCAATTGTAGGGAACCTAACCAAGCAAATCAGCCAGAACACCCACAATTTTTTGCGCTCCTGCTTCAACCTCGACGCTCAAGCCTTCACCAAACTCCATGCTCTTAGGCTCAATAAGCAACAAAGCAATCTTTGCTCCAGTGGACTGTTTAACGTATTCGCAAAAAATTTTCAAAGGAAGAACATGCGTAGTTATAGCTGGGAAATCAACTATTTTTTGTGAATCAAAAAGGCTTGCTGCACCGAGCTTTAGCCCTAAAAAAGCTGCATCAATCAAAAGGACATGTGTAGGTTTAAACCGTTCTATGTCCAGTAGATAACTTTCGGGAACCGTCTCACACTCCAGAAGGCAAACATTGTCAGGAACCTGACCCTGCAAGCTCTCGACAATCTTTAATCCAACATAGTCATCTTGACGAATCGGGTTTCCAATGCCGGCTACAACGATTTTTTCTTTGCCAACAAGCCATTTTTTCAATTCTGCTTTTAGGTTGCCAACCATGAGAGCACCAGATAAAAAATGGCTTGAAGATTGAAAAAGTTTGTTACTGACTTGTTGTTTTAGCGAGCGTTGGTGCTTTCCGGCGAGCATCCCAAACATGATGCAACGCAAAAGTTGGGTGATGGAGAAGCATGCGGGGACCCGAGTAGCGCATTACAACTTTAACTTTTTCTTTCATGTCAGGGCGATAGCAATGGATAATGCATTTGCCGCAGGTGCTTTTTTTGTCTTGAAAAGGACATTTGTCTAGCCGCATGAAGGCATATTCTTGAAATTGCCTGCATTCGGGACATATTTCACCGTGAGTACCGTGATGGTTTTTGCAGTAGATTTCTACCATGTACCCTATCGTTTTCTTTTCACGTTTCATTCTTTTATGTTCAGGATTAGGTGGTTGCGGTTGCATAAAATCCCAAGCTTACAGAATAAGTTAAGCATTAGCCTCAAATAAGACTTTACCCTAAAATGTAAGGGATTTCAAGAAAAGGACATTACCTCTTAGCGATAAGTGTTTTACACCAGTCAACTATTTGTTTTTCAGATTTCTCTTTGTTAACCAACGGTTGAATTACCGAAAGCTCTCCGATGCATTCCGAGTTTGACATTAATGCATTGGCTTGTTTAAAACCAGTTATTTTTTTGCCACCCGAACTAAAGAAAACGGCTACCTTTTTGCCTGAAAGGTCATTTTTTTTAAGGTAAGTGGTTAAGGCGGGTGCAGGTCTTCCAGCCCAGATAGGACTCCCGACAACTATGAGCTCATAGCCAGCAGGTGACTTTACAGATGGAGATATCTTAGTTTCTTTACCTTGAATTGCATCTCGGCCACCGCTCAAGTAACCAAATATGCCGCTTCGTTTCTTGAGGTCTATTACTTCCTCTAAGTCTGCGCCTATTTCCGCTGCGATTGTTTCGGCAACGAAGCGGGTGTTGCCATCTCTTGTGTAATAAACAACTAAACTTTTCAAGTTCAAGACCTGTATTGTTGTATTCATTCAAAAAAGATGGCATATAAAAGTTACTTTAAAGCTAAAAATAAAAAATGGAGAAATTGGGATTGCCCAGTGGAAGAAGGCTATATTAGCGGCTAATAGAGCTGACTAACTGTTTTTGTGCGTTGAAGACTTCAACGGTTAAGGGCATTTGTCCGATTGCAGCGTGGGTTGCACATCCAAAGCATGGGTCGTATGCTCGGAAAGCCATCTCAACCATGTTGAGTATGCCTTGGTCGACTTTTCCATTGTGGATTAAGCCTTTTGCTGCGTCACGAATGCTCATGCAAATGGCTGGATAATTGTTGGTTGTTGCAACGATTAGGTTTACGTCTTTTACAAGTGCCTCTTTGTCTAGTACGTAGTGATGAATTAGTGTGCCGCGTGCTGCTTCAACGATGCCGACGCCTTCATCTGGTTCGCCTGGTGTGTTGCGGACGTTTGTACTAGTGATTTCTGGGTCTTTAACTAGCTCCATTGCTCTTTCTGTGGCGTAGAGCAGTTCGATAAGTCTTGCCCAATGGAAAGCTAAGGTGCTGTGCACTGGTTTGCCGCCCAAGGTCTTGTACATTTCTTGGTATTCTGCTTGTGCAAGAGGTGTTGCCATGCCATCGGATGCATTTAAGCGTGCAAGTGGACCAACCCGATAAACGCCGCTATCTACGCCAGCAACCTGGCCTTTCCAGCCAATTGCTTTTAGGTAGGGGAACTTGCTGTAGGTCCATTCTTCGACGTGTTCACCGATGTGTTTGAGGTAGTCTTTTGGTTCGAACTTAAGGAATTCTTTGCCAGTTGGGTCTACAACTCGGACTTTTCCATCGTAAAAGTTGACTTTGTTGTTTTCGTCAACTGTGCCCATATAATAGGTCGGCATGGTATAGGCTTGGCTCCTGATAAGGTCAACGTATTTGGTGTTGCCTAAAACCACATCATGGAAAAGCTTGAGTGTGAATTGTGCGAAGTTCACACATGAAGAAGCCATTTTTTCGATTTCTTTGCGGTTCTCTTCGCTAAGAGATTTGGAGATTCCGCCTGGCAAACCGCAGACAGGGTGGGTTGCTTTACCACCGAGGATTTCCGTTATCTTTTGACCATAAGCACGGTGTTTTATTACTTCTGATGCGATTGGTATGCCTACTTTCTCGATCACGCCAAGAATGTTACGTTTTTCTGGCGGTGCATCTGGCCCTACCACAAAGTCTGGACCACCAAGGAAATAGAAGTGCAGGGTATGGTCGTAGATGAAGTATGCACAGTTCATGAGTTCTCGAAGTTTCTTTGCTGGAGAAGGTGGTTCCACGTTGAATGCTGCATCCAAGGCTTTGGTAGCTGCAAAGTGGTGCGCAACGGGGCAGACACCGCAGATTCTTGTAGTGAGTTGAGGCATAAGTTCAGCTCTTCGGCCTATACAGAATTTCTCAAAGCCTCGAAGTTCAGGAATCTTGAGGTAAGCGTTTTCAACTTCGCCCTGATCGTTCAGGAATATTGATACGTTTCCATGTCCTTCAAGGCGAGTGATTGGATCTATTATTATTTCTTTCATTTTCTAATCACCTTACGTTTTAATATGGATGATGGAAGACTATACATGTATACTGTACCCACTGGGTCTTTAACTTGATTCATTAATTCTTCAATCTCTTTTTCGGTATACTTCGTTTTACCTTCCACACCGTCGTAGCCGAGAATCGAAGCTAACGCAGTTATCATAGCTGCACCTTGCTCAGGCACGCTTGGTGCCTTACCTCCGCAGCCAGTGCAGGGCATGTCAACTTTGAGGCATTGCGCACCGCAGCCACTTCTTGTTGCCATTCCCATACAAATTATTCCCTGTTCCATTAGACATATTTCTGGTTCAGGAGTTTTCTCATATACACGGTAGATTTTTCCGATTTTCTTGTTCTCCCGTTTTCTGGGGCATTCGTCGCAGACTGCTTTGAGCGGAGCTAGAACTGAGCCTTTGGGTGGGAGTTTGTTGCTTGCAATGGCGTCAACTGCTGCAGCGATTAACTTGACTGGTGGTGGGCAACCTGGAAGATAATAGTCAACATCGACTGTTTGCGCTAGAGTTTTTACTGTATCGTAGAACTCAGGGATTTTTAGGGTACCCTCTTTAACTTCTGTTTGAGCTTTAGGTGTAACCGCTTGGGGGTTGACGTTAGATTTGTCTTTTATGTAGACTTGCTCGAAAATTTCTTTCTTATCACTAAGGTTAGCTAAACCAGGAATACATCCTTCGTGGGCACATGAACCGAAAGCAACCAGGGTTTTAGATTTTGCTCGCAGGACTTTTGCCATGTGTTCTTGCTCTGAATTGCGTATGGAGCCGTTGAAGAACGTTATGTCTATGTGTTTGTCTGGAAGCGCTTCAACATCTTTGTATTTTACGTCGATGGCTACTGGCCAGAAAACTATGTCGGCGAGTTTTACTACGTCGAGGATTTTCTCGTTTAAGTCTAAGACGGCAATTTCACAGCCGCCGCAGCTTGCAGCCCAGTAGAAGGCTATTTTTAGTTTGTTTTGGCTCATGGTTTGTTTACTCCTTGATTACTTGTTTCAGTAGGTTTGACGCACTCACTCGAAGTTCGCTGAAGGCTAACTCTTCAGGACATATACCCATAGCTAACCCAAGTAATTGTGGATAATGAAGTATTGGAATTCCATAGGTTTCATTAAATAGTTTCTCTATGCGTAACTCGTTTGTATCATACATTATATGGCAAAACGGACAAATCGTAATTAATGCCTGTGCTTCAACTTGTTCTATGTGGTTGAGTTTGTCTTTTGCCAATGCCAATGCCACTTTGTCGCTTACACCAACGCTGGGTGCTCCACAACATTCAGTTTCATCGATGTAGTCTAGGCAAGTGGCTCCTGTTGCTTCGATAAGCATTTTAAGTGTTTGGGGGTCTTCTGGGTCGTCAAAGCCTATGTATTCTTTGGGCCTAAGGATGTGGCAACCGTTGTGTTCAGCAACTTTGAGGTTTGTCAGTGGCTTAACGACTGATGCTTTGATTTTTTCTATGCCAACATCTTCCTTGAGCAGTTGAAGCAGATGTTTGGTTTCGATGGTTCCCTTGAATTCTAATCCTGCTTCCTTTGAGGTGAGCGTTGATTTCTTCTCTTTGAGCTTTGTCGGCTTTGAGGATTTTGTTAACTTTTTTCAGAGTCCCGGCGCAACCTGGACAAAGCGTCAAGATGTTAAGTCCTTGCTGTTCTGCCAACGCCAAGTTTTTCGCGGCCAAAATTAGCATGGTTTCGTGACTAACTGGGTCTAAAGGTAACCCGCAACAGTTGAACTCTGGCATTTCTACCAGTTCAACGCCGAGTTTAGCTAAGACTTTACGCGCGGAAATTTCGTATCCGGAAACGCGGTAGGGAATTGCGCAGCCCAAGAAAATTAGGTATTTATTGCCCACTTGCTTGTTCTCCTTGGGGTTTTTGGATTTTTTCGATGAATTTTACTCCCTTGAGGGTTTTTTTGACGTTTTCGGGGTTGCCTTTTGGCAGGGGTGGGAGCCCTTGAGATTCACGTTTCTTTATCCTTAACTCTGGAATTTTGAAAGCGTAACCTGATTCAAGAAGGCTTGAGGCTTGGTCTTTGAAAACCTGTGGGAAGCAACCTTTTTCTGCGGCTAAGTTGCGGAAAACACGTATGACAGCTGCTACTTCTACGTCTTGTGGACAGCGGTCAGTGCATGTGAAGCATGCTGCAGCATAGCCAGAGTGTGTCGCTGTTTAATACACGGTCTTTTAAGCCAAGTTGCGCCATGTGTATGAGGGTTCGCGGGCGGTAACTGTCACTATAACGTGCAACAGGGCAATCGGATGTGCATGTTCCGCACTGGAAACATTTAAGATCTTTTCGCTTCCATGAATTTTCTGTAGTTCATACTTGAATTTAGGGTCAAGTTCGGAAGCTTTTATGGGTTGGTCCCTGTTTTGGGTTGGAGTTGATGCTGCCTCAGTCATAAATTTTAACCTTGACAGTTAATTTTAGGCACTTTAGGTGCTTTTACTCAAGAAAGTCAATGTCCAATAGATAAAGTTTCAGCCAAACCATCGTTGTTTCTTCCCTGTTTCTATTCGGGAAACAAAGGTTCAGTATAGACTTATAGTGCTCTTTTTTTCTAAAAGTCCCTTAATTAAGGGGGATTGCTATGATAGTTGACTGTTTTGCCCTGCTACAAAGTATTATGTGAATTCTTAGTCAAGAAACATTGACTAAAATAATCTCTTGTTAGTCAAGAAACCTTGACAACAAATCTTTTAACCATAAGCAATCCCAAATAAAATGGTGAGGTAAATGCATAAAAATGCTACCCTGCTAATCTTCTCAGTTTTGGCAGTGATGCCTATATCGCTTATTATTAATGCGAGGGTTACAGCGCTTCCATCACCGTTCGTAGTTGCCGCAGCGATATTGGGTTTGGTCGCGGCTTTCGGAGCAATCATCTCTCTACTACTTAGAAGACGAGGAAAAAATAAAGGACGCTAGGGCAAACTATTCTTTGCATTGCCGAAGACTACGAAGCTCCTCAAACTTCTTGTTTAAAACAACTTTATCTGGCGCAACAGAATCAACAGTTGAGACTGGCAAGCATACTGTCACTTTGCCAAGGTAAGGATGCTTAAAGCCCATCTTTTTATTGGCTTCCTCAGATAAAGCAACGAATAAATTGATTATTTGCCAATTACTCGTATCAAGTTCTGCACTTTCTACTTCACCGAGCACAAAATTGTCAAGCGTTAAAGCTTTTTTCCAGAATAGTCTTGTAATTTCAACCATAAAAAAACCTTTACTAGTAAATATCAAGCGCTTCTTTATATCTATTTTTTATAGGCACATTAGGAGAAGTCTTTTTTACGTCCCAATAATATTAGTTAACTTGGTGTTCTATCTGTCAACTTCTAAAAACCAAACTAGTCTCAAACCACTCACTTCTGAAGAAGAACAAGTCATAGTTCACAAAGGAACCGAAATGCCCTTCACAGGCAAATACTACGCGTTCTGGGAAAAAGGCACCTACGATTGCAAACGTTGTGGAGCAAAACTGTATCGATCAGAGAATAAGTTTGAAGCAAACTGCGGATGGCCAAGCTTCGATGACGAAATCCCTGGCGCCGTAAAACGGCTGCTTGACCCTGATGGAAGAAGAACGGAAATCCAATGCAACAACTGTGGAGCTCATCTTGGCCACGTCTTTTTGGGCGAGCACTTTACTGAAAAAGACACGCGGCACTGTGTTAATTCTATGTCAATGGATTTTGTTCCAGACCAATAATAAACGCGCCAGTGACAACTTCCGAAAGAGTTATAGAAGACTTAGCGCAAGATGGCAGTGCAAGTGAAGCAGCTATGTCTAGTCCTACACCTGAACCATCAACTACGTTTGTACAACCCCCAAGTTTTCTTGGCTTACCGCTAATCGATGTCCTTGAAATCATCATCATAGTTGTAGTTGCGATTTCAATTGAACGAATCGCAACAAGGTACCTCTCCCGGTTTGCCAAACGGACAAAACTGAAAGCTAATGTCAAAAATAACTTAGCCTTAACCTTTCGCATTCTTGTTTTAATTGGCGCTGTCGTAGCCATTAGTCGCTTTGGTGGCTTTGATTCAAGCTGGATACTTTCGATTTCAGCCATAGGTGGTGCCGCAGTCGGCTTTGCTTCGCAGAAAACCATCGGCAATTTTGTGGCAGGCATCTTCCTTATGGCAGCTCGACCCTTCAAAGTGGGCAACTACGTACGTATAGGAAACGTCGAGGGCATAGTTTCCGAGATCACCATAAACTACACAAAAATCATAACTTCAGCAAATAACATTATCTCAGTTAGCAACCTACAGATCCTTGACCGCGACATAACTAACTTCTTATACGAAAGCCCTCTAAACAAGGACCTCTACTGCTACACTTTTGAGATTGGATTTGACCATAACGTATCAACAGATAAGATTATTGAAATTTTCAAAGAAGTGTTCGAAAAATACTCAAAAGAGCTCCCGACCTCACCCAGCTATACTCTTACTCGCTCCGCAGCCTTTGAACGAGTTTACATCATATATCTTTATGTCTATAACCCTGAGGACATTTTTACATTTAGACCAAGGATCGCTGAGGAAGTATTCCAACGCTGGGACGAAGAGAGAGCTAAGGCAAAGAAATAACCCACAGCAGCCACATTACATAACTGATAAACATGCAAAAAAAAGAACAGCCAAAATCCTACCCACTCCACGCGCAAGCCTCAAAATTATCAGGATTAATTGATTATCAAGAGGGCTCAATTGTTAGCCGCACAATCATCGACAAGAAAACAGGAACGGTAACGTTGTTTGCATTTGACGAGAACCAGGGTTTAAGCGAGCATACGGCGCCCTATGATGCGATGGTTTATGTGGTTGAAGGTGAAGTTCAAGTTACGATAGGGGGCAAACACATATGTCTAAAGCAGGGCGAAGTCACCATTATGCCGGCAAACCAACCGCATGCCCTAAGTGCAAGGTCAAAGTTCAAGATGCTTCTAACAATGATAAAATCCTAAAGCTTCAATCCCCACATATCCCTAAAACAGTATTCTTCAAGAGGTTTTTTCGGTGGCACAGAGGCATTTCTGCAGGGTAACCCAATAATTACGAAAGCTTCAGGCTCTACTGCCTTTGGAATCCCCAAAACTTTTCGCACCGCGTCCTTACAGAATCCAGGCGCACAGAACCAACAAGCCCCAAAACCTAAGGCATGTGCAGTAAGAAGCATGTTCTGCATTGCAGCACCTAAACTCTGTTGAGCCAAATCACGTTCAAGCATCTGCCTTTTCTGATCAGGAAACTTTCTTAAGCCCATCCATTACAGTGCATGCCAAAATAAGAGCGGGTGCATTAGCGAATCGTTCTACTCGTTCTTGTCTCATTTTAGCGTCGATTTTTCCTCCATCTTTTTCCACATCGGCAGCCCAAGCATCTGCCATTGCCTCCGCCAACTCTCGCTTTACTGAAGGATTCTCTAAAATGATAAAGCGCCATGGTTGAGAGTTATGTGCTGAAGGCGACCAGCCAGCAGCCACCAAAACCTCAAGGACAGCTTCTCTCGGAACTATTTGGGACAGGTATTTTCTTACGCTTCGGCGTTTTTTGATTATATCGTTTAGCGACATATCCTCTTTTATGTGGGTTTAGGTTCTTATCTTTTTTATTCTAACCATATTTTTGACTGAATACTGCTTCTAGAAGATGATGATGCTGATGATGGAACCGAATTCTGCAAATTGACAGCATCATCTTTCAGAAGCAATTCAAATTCTTTTACAATATGTTGAATCCTGATTAGTGCCTGTTTGGCTCTAAGAATAACTTTGAGCGATGCACCTGCTTCAGCCATTAGTCGGAAACCTTCCTGCGCTTCACGAAGACTTAGCCTATGCGTAATCATGTCTTTAACATTGAATCGTCCAGTCTTCAAGTACCGCAACGAATCTTCAAGGTCGTTTGGTGCTGCGCCGTAGCTAGTTCGCATTGTGATTTCGTTTCGCCAGAACTGGTTGATGGGAACAGGCAATTTCACTGTTGGGTCAGGTACGGCAAAGAACAGAATGGTTCCGCCGTTGTCTACGCAATCCAACGCTGACGTGGCGGCTGAGGTTGCGCCCGTGCAGACGATGACTTGGTCGGCCAAGTGTCCATCGTTGACTTCTTTGAGTTTCTGGGGCAGGTTGTCCTTGGCGTTTAAGGCATTGATTGCACCGAATTTTTTAGCGAGTTCCAGCCGATATGGGCTAATATCGGCCACGATGACGTTTTGTATGCCTTTGAGCTTGGCGAGCTGAACGTGCAGGATGCCCGAGATGCCGCTGCCGATGATTAGGAGGCTATCGTCTTTTTGGAGGTTTGCCAGTCGTTGACCGCGGGACACGCAGGCAAGAGGCTCGATGAAAGTGCCTTCTTCAAAACTCATTGCATCTGGAAGTTTGTAGATGCCGTGTTGGACGTTGATTTTTGGGACTTGGATATATTGTGCGAAGCCGCCGGGGTAATAGTTAGTTGTATGCAGGGTGTGGCAGGCTGTGTGGCTGCCGCGTTTGCAATAGCGACATTGGTTGCAGGGAACATGGTGGGAGACATAGACGCGGTCTCCGACTTTTGCGCCTTTGACTTTGCCGCCGACCTTTTCTATGACGCCGGTTGCTTCATGACCCAAAACCCGTGGTGCTTTGGGAATACGATACCATTCGATGACGTCGCTGCCGCAGATGCCGCTCGCCATAACTTTTAGTAGCACTTCTTCCTCGCCGATGTTGGGAACAGGGATCTCTTCAATGCGGACATCGTGATTATTGTAGTAGAAGGCGGCTAGCATAGCAATCACAAAAATTAAGGCTTAGGTTTTGGCTGCTACGATTTGGTTGTAGAGGTCGTCGGCTTCTTGCGGGGTGTAACTTTCGTGGATTATGGCGCGAATAGCTTTGATGGATGCCACAGGATGAGTGGTTTGCCAGATGTTGCGTCCCAAGTTGACGCCAATGGCGCCTTTCTGAATGCCGTCATAGACGAAATCGAAGACTTCCCGCTGGGTTTCGGTTTTTGGTCCTCCCGCAATGACTATGGGAACCGGACAGCCATCTACAACTTTCTCAAAATGCTCTTTGCAATAGTAAGTCTTAACGACTCGTGCGCCAATTTCAGCCGTGATACGGGCAGCTAAGGCTAGGTAACGAGCTTCCCGTTTTTCAAGTTCCTTACCAACTGCACAAACTGCCATGACGGGTACGCCGTATTCTTCGCATTCGTCGACGAGTTTGGCTAGGTTGCCCAGGCTTTTGTTTTCGTATTTGGTTCCGACAAATACTGACATAGAGACTGCTGAGGCGTTCAGCCGAAGGATTTCTTCTATAGAAGTAACTACGCTTTCGTTGGCTAAGTCTTCGCCGACCACAGATACAGCCCCTGAAACTCGCATGATTATGGGTTTCTCTATTGCTGGATCGATGCAGTTACGCAAGATACCGCGGGTTAGCATGAGGGCATCGGCGTATTGGATAATTGGCTTTATTGTTTCGCCAGGGTGCTCAAGGCCATGCGTTGGTCCTTGGAAATAGCCGTGGTCAATTGGCAAAAATAGTGCTTTGCCGTCTTTTTGAATAAGTCTACTTAAACGGTTTTTCATTCCCCACTCCATAAATGATGTCTCCGTTGGATGTTTTGGTTTAAGAATTAAATAACTTTTCCGTTCTTTTAGATCATCCTTTTTCCAAATAGGTTAGGACATCGCTTCTGAAAAAAAATTCTCATACCAAACATGCTATAAAAGAATGAAAATACTGAGCACATAGTGAATTTTATGAAACGTACTTTTACAATGTTTAAGATAAGTTGCATTCTATAAGTAAATTGAAGTGGAAGAAACCGCTGGCCAGTCGACTCGTATCACTACACGAGTCGCAAGCATTAATCTCGCGATGCTTTCCTCTTTCTGATTAACACTGCAATAGGGTTAACCAACTACTTTTCTAAAGAGGTATAATGTGGCTCCAAGGGTTATTACAGATATCAGACCGATTACGGCGTAGGCTGAAAGTATTGTGCTCCATATGTAGCCATCTATCATCAGAGCTCTGACTGCGTCTACGGTATAGCTAATTGGATTAAACATTGAAACGGTTTTTATCCAATCCGGCATGAAATCAAGAGGCGTTAGAGCGGTGCTCATGAAGAGCAGTGGAAAAGTCAGAAAGCCTCCTACTGCGAATACAGTCTCTGAGCTTTTGGTTTTTAGTCCTATAGCAAGTGAGATTCCTGACCAAGCTAAGCCAAAGAACGCTATGGTTGTGAGCATGATTAGAATTCCGCCAATTCCGGTAACTGGGAAAGCTCCTAGCCCGTAGGCTAAGACGAGTATTATGAGGGATTGGATAACTACCCTAAAAGCATCACTTGCCAATCTTCCCAGTAGGATTGCGTATCTGCTTACTTGTGTTACGAGCATCTTTTGAAGGAAGCCTGTTTCTATGTCAAGTACTATTGAGGTTCCGGATTGTAGGGCGCTGCCAAATGCGTTCTGGAGCAGGATGCCTGGGGTAGCAAATATGAGGTAGCTATCGGCTGGGAACCCTGGTATGTCCCCAAATCTTGAAAAAAGCTGGGTGAATAGGAGCAGAAATATAATCGGTTGAAACAAAGAAAAGAAGAGCAAAATCGGGGTTCGGACTAGTTTTTTGAGGTATCTTATGAAGAGGTATCTTGTATCGGATAGTAGGGTCATTTTTTTATCGCCTGATGCCTCCAAAGCGTGTGCTCGGTGCCTTCACTAGTTCTTCGGTTCGTATTCTTCTTCCAGTTTGCTGCAGAAAAATGTCGTCAAGAGTAGGTGAGGAGAAGCTTACTGATGAGATTCTAATGTCGCTACTATCGAAAGCTCGAACTATATCTGCTACGAGTAATCCGGCGTTCTTGGCGAACACCGTTAGACATTCTTCTTGCCGTGAGTCAAGGACTTCTTGTACGTCGACTAAGCTTGCGAGTATTTGCTTCGCCTTTTCCATGTCTTTAACGCAGTTGTCAAGTTGTATTCTAATTGAGTCGGCTCCGACTTGACGTTTTAGTTCTTTGGGAGTTCCTTCTGCTACAATTTTGCCTTGATCAACGATCGCAAGGTTTCGGCAAAGTCTGTCAGCTTCTTCCATATACTGGGTGGTTAGAAATATGGTTGTGCCTTCTTCCTTGTTTAGTTTTTCTAGATATAGCCAAATGGCTGATCGTGATTGGGGGTCTAAGCCGGTGGTGGGTTCGTCTAGGAAGAGCAGTTTTGGAGTATGTACTAGCGCGGAGGCTAGGTCGAGGCGTTTTCTCATTCCACCGGAATAGTTTCTTGCGCGTTTATCCGCCACATTTTCTAGTTCCACGAGCTTGAGTAACTCATTAACTCTTGTTTTGAGTTTGTCAGTGTGCATTTGTTGGAAATGTCCTTGAAGAGTGAGGTTCTCTTTGCCTGTCAAGTCTCCATCAACTGATGTTTCTTGGCTTTGCACGCCAATGATTTTCCGGATTTCTTTTTGATTCTTGTCTACGTTGTATCCTCCAACTTTTGCAGAGCCGGATGTTTTTCTTAGAAGAGTTGTTAAGATTTTGATAGCTGTGCTTTTTCCGGCTCCGTTTGGACCCAGAAAACCAAAGAAGTCACCTTGTTTTACGTTAAAAGAGATTTTATCTATGGCTTTTGTGCCATCAGAATAGACCAGAACGAGGTTTTCAACCTCAATTATATTTGACATAGATCCCTTTTATTGCCCTCGGAAGAGCCATAAAAACGTTTTGCGTGAAATATCCAATAAATTTGGCAGAAAAGTTCGCTCGGTTGCTTGAGAGGCTTCTACGCCTATTATAGAATGCAATTGAATTGGCGAAAGAATCCAAGAAGCTTGCAGTGAGCGCGTGCTGCCTTGTACCGAAATTAATTGTTAAAGATAGTCGGTCAAAACTGCCTTATCCGTTCTCCTAGTCTTCTGAGTTGCTTCCCGGTTGAGAACCAGGCAAGTATACTTTAACAACGCGTATACTGCAACCTTCTTCAAACCTCTCACATTGTTAACAATCAGTACACCGAGTCTTCAAGAAACTATTCACCTCTTTAATAGCCGGTTTTTATGATACTCAGTTTTCTGGTTGACAAGCCCATACGGCCTAAACTTCTTATTAACCCGCAAAACGACTCAACCAGTAGCCACAAATTTTGCGCGCCATTTGTTGGCTAGTAGCTTGGAATCTAAATTAGTCTTATGACATCAACAATCAGTAGGCTTTAGCAAGTTTAACAAAAGAGCGGGAAAAGTGAATCAAAACTTTCCTTTAAGGTTCGAACGATTAAATAACTTTAATGCTTTTAGTTGGTTCTAAAGAAAGAAGCTGTCTATGTTCCTTTTATTTGCAGCATGGTTTTAGGATTAAGTAGCCTTTTTCTATCAGCCAATGGTGAAATTGCCAGGTAGTGTACAGGCATGCTGTACTGCATTTTTGTCTTGTCTTCTCGTAGGCTGGCGAACCTTCTGTTTGCTGGTTTAACTCTAATTGGAGTTGGCACTTGACGTCTTTGCAGAACTCTCTGCGTTTGTATTCAACATAACTTTCAGGAACCATTTGTCATCAGTCTCTACTCTTTCTTTTAGAGCTATTAAGTCTTCGCAGATAACCCATTAGGCCATAGAAGAGAAGTTGCTGTTGCCACTTTAACCCGCTCCCTTCATACTAGTTGCAACAGTCAACCAGTAATCTCGTGTCTTCACTTATACTCCCTTTTTTCCAACAAGCAATTTTGGGTTAACTTTTTTAATCCATAAAGCCTCAAGCCTTGTATGCCCAAGTACTACTTATTAGGTGGAGAAAACATCCATAAAAGAGACGCACAAGAGGTAAACCAAAGAGCCTTCAATGACGCCGGCGGAGCACCGAGGATTCTTGTGTTTTCTTGGGCAAGAGCATCGTTTGACAAAACTTACCCTAAAAATAAACTCCTGTTCGATTACTTCAGAAGCTTAGGTGCAACCACAGTAAACACAATGGATTACTCCAGCTTATGTTCGGAAATTAAAGAAAAAATCAGCGAATCAGACCTTGTCTATTTAACAGGCGGCGTTCCCAGCGTTTTAGTTGAGCGTCTAAAAAAATCAGGCATCAGTAGCTTACTTGCGGAGTTTGAAGGGGTTGTTGTGGGACGAAGTGCGGGTGCATTGGCACTTTGCAGAAAATGCATAATAACCTACAGAAGTAATTGCGAAGTAAAAGTCATCGACGGGCTAGGACTAGTGGATTTAACGCTTAAAGCCCACTACAAGTTGAGGGTGGATGAAAAATTAAAGGAGTTATCTGAAAATGAAGACATATTTGCTGTCCCAAAAGGTTCAGCTCTTGTTTGCGACAAGGGGAATATGTCTTTCATAAACGCAGTTTACCTTTTTCACAAAGGTGAAAAACAAATTCTTAGTTGAAAAAGGCTAATTTAAGGCCATTTTATCGTCTTTCCACTGAATTATTTTTTCCTGGACAAAGCCGCTAGGATTAAAGCTATAAGAACGAGTAACAAAAGAACCACACCGAAAACAAATAACGGAATCTTAAAAATCGGCTCCGAATGCAGTACAGCAGTTGTTGGCAAACCACTCAAGTAAGCAGCCAAGAAAAATCCGACAAAAATGATGCCCACGGCTTCGATTGCGAAAAAGAATTTTATTATCCGTTCATCAAGTATCTCCAAACAAAGCCCTCTGCATAAAAGATTCTAGAATGTTTAGGTATTTAACACTAACCGTTTACCACTATGAGCTGGGCAACCATCTAACCACAAGTATAATATACATTATCCAACGAAATAAATCCAGAGAATCTCAGGTGATTTTGTTGGAGCAACAGAAAATAATTACCCCGCTAAAAATAGGCATACTCACAGTAACGGTCGCGTATTTTCTATTCACTTTGCATGCTATGTTTACTCTTTCATGGATTGGAGAGTGGGACCGAATTAGCAGCGGGTCATCGATAATGTCGTTTTGGATCTTATTAACCGATGTTGCAGCTGGTGTTTTTCTTGTTTTTAGATTCTTAGGTAGCCTAATTGCAATGTCAGCAGTAAGTCTCTATTTTTTCAAAGGATTATCTCAAAATATCATGTACAAGTTACTAAAGGTGATTCTTGTTTTTGAGGGTCTCTATTGGGTGGGTTTGTTGCCATCAGGCATATGGGGCACTTTACCTTTTGGAGGAAGCTTCAACGCAGGCTTTTTCATATCTACGGGTTTGCCTTGCCTGGTTGCCTCGATCGGTATTTCAATTTCATTGTTCATCCTTGCGTCCAAGATTGGCCCAAACAAACCCGTGAAGGGACCCATTAAGTGGGCTACGATTGCAGGGTTCTTTTATGTTTTATCGTTTTGGCTCAACAACAGCGGAATGTGGATAATCACAGTAATGGGAAAAGGGTTTAGCTTTGTTACTGACACCCCTCAATTCTTAGTCAGTTTCTTAACAACTTTGGTGGGATTGCTCGCATTGACAATATTTACAGCATACTTCGCTGCAAAATCGATAAAAGCTGAACAAATCCACCTACCAACCGCGGGCGCCATATTAACAGCGTTAGGTATGTACTTCTTATGGAATTACTTAACCTGGATTTTCTTCGGCGGCTGGAACGACTGGTACGCATGGATTCTTGGCCATAACTTGGATTTGTGGATGCTATCACTTCCGTTAGTTGGCTTGCCTCTGCTCTTCTACCGTAAATCCATAAAACAAACCACTGACACAGAAAACAAGAACGCATAACGCCTGAGGCTCTATTCGCCTCTTGTGTCATTTCTGTTGCATTCCGCTTTTGGTCTGTATTCAACTTTTTTATGTCGTTCCTTATGATGCCGCTCACACTCTTTGATGCGTACAAGCATCCACTCGTTTTCTTCGTAAACGCATCCGCAAAGCAATGTCTTAGTTGTCAAAACTCATACACTTCAAACAGACTAACAAAAAGCAATATAGCACCTTAACTCATAACAATTTCGATTAAAAACGGGCAATAAAGTTTCTTGACAAATGCAAGATTGTTAACTAAAAAGGCAACATTTTAGAGCGTGAAACGTTACTTGTTTGCTTGTAGTGTCGAAATATGAGCGTTATGAGTAGAAAAAATAAAAACACACAACTAGAAAAACAAAAGAAAGAACAACGTGAAAAAGAAGCAAAAAAGAAAGCTATGTTGAATCAGCTTCCTCCAAAAGGAAAAAAGAAATAATCTTTGAGTTCTAGCTGGACTATCAATCGTCCCTTTTGCTTAATTGCTCTTTCTCTATTGTTTTTTCAATTTTTCTATAAACAGCCTTCTCTTGCTCAGAGATAATCACTAAATCTTTTCCTGCAACACTTCTAACTGTTAGTTTACTTTTCTTCTTTGCTGTCCTTTGATAGCTCTTCTTCGAGAGCTTTAATTGCACCACTTATTCTTAGCCCCCTAGGCGATTATTGCTGCAACATGTTAAGTTTCGAGTCTTTTCAAATGCATTTCGAATTGCTGTCTCATGAGTATTCCCAGTTGGCATTTATGTAAATACCGTTAAAATCATTTCTCGTCATGGAAGTTTTTGTGGGTCTTAAATATTTCTTCACGCCATTTGTTTTCCCAGCTGGCCCAGCCAGTTTTAACAAGACCCTCCCTCAACTGAGGTTTTTCGGCAATCCATTCTAGAAATTTCCAAAAACGCTTTTTGTCCTGTAGAATTTCCTCCGGAACGCCTTTTTCAGCGCACCACCTCACGTAGGCTTTTTCAACAAGGGACTTAAGTTCGCCCGTGGATTCGACTTTTTGAACTCTGAATCCTTGACTCTGAAGGTGCATTGCCAAGCTAGAGAGCACATATTCTGAACCAACCCTAAAACAAGTTTCCTGGTCAGGCTGCATTACGGTAATGATCTCGTTGGCGATTTTTACTGCGTCTTCCAAGTATTTCTTGTTTTGGAAGCTTGGAGGTTGAAATGATGCGGTGGGGATTCTGCGTTCCAGTAGCATTGGATGCGGGGGTTTAAGTGCGCCAACGACCACGCCAAGTAAGAGGTCGCTCCATCCTGAAGCATCTATAAGAATGGTTTTGTCAGGGAGAAAACAATCCAGCACCAAACTTTATCACTCAAGGATTAGGAATATAGGCAGGTTGGTTTTTCTATCTTTTGCTCATAATTGAGCAATTCTAAGAAAAAATAACGTAAAGACTTGACCTAAAAAGAGAAAATATAAAAGCTCTTTCGATTCCTCACAGGGTTTAACAATCTTTTCAGAAACAAACGAGATGGTGGTAGCCCGTGAGAGATTCGAACTCTCGTCGTCGGGTCCAAAGCCCGATATGCTTGACCACTACACCAACGGGCTGCACGGTTTCAATTAGCATTTGTTTTATTTATTGTTAGAGGTTTAATGGGTGTCTTTTTTCTTTATAAGGATTCTCACTTAGATGCATGAAACCTTTTGGGGATGGAGTTGAAATTTATGAAGCAAGCCCACAGTCCTTCCGAGCGCAGTTTTGTGTTTTTTTACATTTTTCTATGTTATTTTCCATGAACTAATTTTGGGTATGTTGAGCAATTCGAAGCCATAGTGTGCAATAGGTTTAATAAACCACAAAACTTAAATATTAGAGACGTTCATCAGGTAAGTTTGCGCGGGCCGAATGTACTATTTTCTAGCCAGATTGGCCTATGGTGACGGTTCTACGCATGTCAAAATCGAGGTAGAGAGAGTTGAGTAAAAAAGAAACACCACCACGCACATCACAGCGCTTGGTTGACAAGTGCCCAGAGTGCGGTAGCGAGAATTTAGTTCACGATTATGATACAGGAGAAACAGTATGTGGCGACTGCGGATTAGTCGTCTACGAACAAATGATGGATAAAGGACCAGAATGGCGCGCGTTCACCCAAGAAGAAAAAGCTTCCAGAAGCCGGGTCGGTGTCCCAACATCCTACTCTGTTCATGACAAAGGATTATCCACCGCGATTAGCCAAGTAGACCGCGACGCGTTCGGACGCAAACTGCCCTTATCCACTAGGTTGCAGATGTGGCGTCTACGCAAATGGCAAATACGCTCACGTGTCCACTCATCCATCGACCGAAACCTTGCCCAAGCCATGGCTGAACTTGACCGATTATCAGACAAAGTCTACATTCCACCACCAATCAAAGAAAAAGCCGCCGTCGTCTACCGTAAAGCACTCGACAAAGGCTTAGTCAGAGGCAGATCAATTGCCGCCATCGCTGCAGCAGCATTATATGCTGCTTGCCGCGGAAGTGGAACCCCACGCACACTACGAGAAATCGCCGAAGCCAGCTTAGTCGACAAGAAAGATGTTGCACGATGCTACAGACTCCTGCTACGTGAACTCGATGTCCACATGCCTATCGCTGACCCATTAACCTACGTCTCTAAAATCGCCGAGAAAACAGGCATCTCAGGCAAAACACAAGGAGCAGCCATCCAAATTCTCCGTGAAGCAAGACGAAAACGTGCTGCCGCTGGAAAAGACCCGATGGGTTTAGCTGCTGCCGCCCTCTACATTGCATGCTTACAGAACAACGAGAAGAAAACCCAAAAAGACATCGCTGAAGCCGCTGGCGTAACCGAAGTAACTGTACGCAACCGCTACAAAACACTCAAAAAACAATTAAACCTTGAATTGCCCGATTAGGGCTTTTCTTTAGCCAAATAAAGCTCAAGTTTCTTCTTTTTCGTTTTCTTTTTCAAGTTCCATAACAATTATGCCAAGGTAGCCGCAGTTTTCACAGTAGTATTCTTTAGGTGTTAGCCACATTGCGAGGCTGTTCGACAATGCGATTTTTGGGCTGGCGCATCTTGGACAGAAAATTTGGGTTGGTTTGCGATGTTTAACGTTTTTGAAGACGTCGCGGATACCATCTGTCTTTTTCATAAGCAAACATTCACCCCTGCTTCGCGGACTGCTGGGTTATTGTAGTTCGATGTTTTCTTGTGGATAACCCATCTTTACAAGGAAATCGCGTACTCGATCTCGGTGGTCGCCTTGAAGCATAATTTGCCCGTTTTTACTCGTACCGCCGCATGCGCAGTATGTTTTGAGTTTTTGGGCGATGCTAGTTAAATTCGAGTTTTTATCATCCATACCATCAATGATGGTGGTTGCTTTGCCAAATTTCCGGGTTTCAAGACGAATACGAATGCGCTGTTGCTCTTTCTCTATTTCTCCACAAACGCAAAGGTCCTTTGGTAGTCCGCATGTTGAACAAACTTCTGCCATGACACTCAACAGAGAAATTAGCAGATGGCGTATATAAGAGTTTCAAGGAGGCAAAAAGGGTTTTTCACAGGCCACTCACCTAAAATGAAGAAACTTCATTCGTGCTATTCGTCGCTTCCTTAAAATACTAAGAACAACACAATTTCAAATGAAATACTTTTTGAGGGTTAAAAATGAAGATTGAACTTGGAGTGAAAAACTGTCTTTATCCCTTGCCGACCGTGTTGGTTGGAGCGCTGGTTGAGGGAAAACCAAATTACATCACCATAGCTCACGTTGGCATAATGGATCTTGAATCGGTTTCGCTTGGAATGAACAAACGCCATTACAGCAATGTAGGAATAAGAGCCAATAAAACCTTCAGCATCAACATCCCCTCAACGAAACTAGTTAAGGAAACTGATTACTGCGGCTTAGTTTCGGGAAAAGACCAGAACAAAGCAGCCATCTTTAAAACCTTCTATGGAAAACTCAAAACTGCCCCTATGATTGAACAATGCAAAATCAACATGGAATGCGAACTCATAAAAACCGTCGATTTTCCAAACCATGATATTTTCATAGGCAAAATAGTTGACACCTACTGCGATGAAACAGTCCTCACCGACGGTACAGTAGATTTTGAAAAGGTTCAACCCATCATGTTTGTGATGAATGACCAAAGCTATTATGGCTTAGGCAAAAGATTGGCTAAAGCTTGGAACATAGGAAAAGACCTCAACAAATAAACTCCCCTCTACAACAGAATATCTGTTGGTGAACATCGTGACTTTGCCTCTGAAAAGGTGCTGGAATGTTGACAAATCCCTTTACATTAGATATCACGATGAAGAATGGGGCGTCCCAGTTCATGACGACCAGAAACTGTTTGAGTTTTTGGTTTTGGATGGTTTTCAAGCTGGGTTGTCGTGGTGGTTGATTTTGGAGAGACGAGAAGCGTTTAGGGTAGCATTTGATAGCTTCGACCCCGAAAAAGTTGCAAAATATACCGCCAAAGACATTGAGCGTCTAATGAACGCTCCCGGCGTTGTTAAGAATCGAACCAAAATCTCTGCATCAATAACAAATGCGCAGCACCTTCTAAAGGTCCAAAAAGAATTCGGCTCCTTTGACAAGTTCATCTGGCGGTTTGTAGATCGAAAAACAATTCAGAATGCTTTCAAGGATTCTTCTGAAATGCCAGCCGAGACAGAGCAGTCAAGAGCGATGAGCCGAGAACTCAAAGCGAGGAGCTTCAAGTTTGTGGGACCCACAATATGCTATGCCTTCATGCAAGCTGCGGGATTAGTAAACGACCATTTGGTAGACTGCTTCCGATATGCACAACTTCAACGTTGAATTTGAGATTTGTTTTTTTCCTTATTAAACTGGTGGAATAGGGTTAATTCGTCGTCTGTTATGCCGGTTTGGTGCAGTTTGTTTATGCAGGTTTGGTATTGTTTTTCCGAAAAATTTGGTAGTTTTATGGTTTCTTGACTTGCTCCTGTAAAGTGATAGGTTTCTTTGGCGGATCTACCTTTTCGTATGGCATTTCGCATTTTTTTAAATCTGTTGAGAGGTTCGCATTCTTGGGTTTGCATTCCAAACGCGGTTTTTGGGAAGAGTCGACAGCCTTCAGACCGAATTTCGTAAATAGAGCAGGATTTGTCTACCAGAAAAGGGCAAGGATTTCGCTGAACATATTTGTCGTATTCTGATTCGCTTGCTTCCCACATCTCACCTAACACTTCAAAGAGAGTTTTTATTTTGGCGTGTACCTCGGGATGCTCTTGGGTTTTGGCGGTGACTTCTCCTGCGGTCAAGAAATCCTCAAGTGTACAGCAGACACCGCATTTACTACATAAGAAAGGCAGGTTAATTGACCATCCCCCATTTTTGCCCTTGAACTCCAAATGCAGATAAAACGTTTCAACCATTATGTGTCCAACAAAATTACGTCCTCACTTGTCGCTTTCAACCTTTCGCCCAATAAAATAGAATCTCTATCAAAATTTGGACTTGCATCCTTCATTTTTTGGCTTTTATCTTTGTGTCCGATGCGGCGGCCAACGTAAACCAGGATAACAATAACCCATATTGTCCTAATGCTGTTAACACAAGTGTAACTAGTTGTGTGATGTCGAATTGTGATAAGACTTCAGCAAATGATTCTCTACCCATAGATAGTGGTGAGCCAGGCATGACTTTGGGGGTTGCTGTTGGAGTGGGCAGTCGGAGATGGTGTTGCAATGGTACCTAAGGTGATGATTGGCCCTGGGGTTGCATAGATTCCATTTATTTGGGTAGAAGCATGCACGTAGACAACCAGAAACAGGTTAGTTACCAAGGTTGCTATTATAGCGTTAGCCTAATGACCTTTCTCATGCTTCCACCATTCTGTATAGTGACCGATTAAAAATTTAAACTATCCAAAAAATATAAATTAAGAAATTAAGCCGGTGTAGCTTCTCGCGGTTCCCGAACGACTTTTTTGACTTCAGAAACCGGGATCTCCTGCAAATGTTTTTCCTGTTTTGTTTGGGGTGGTTCAGGAAGTTTTTGCTGTATGCAACGAAAGTCTATGTCTTCTTCTTTCAGGTTGAGCTCGGTTTTGACGGTACCGTCATTTAAATATTCAATCTTGAAGCCCATCTTCTTTGATAAGCTCAATGCTCTGTAGTTGTCTTGCAGGATGATGGAGTGGACGCTTTCCATTCCCTTTTCCTTTGCGATGTCAAGCACATAATCAACCATTTTTGTACCTAAGCCTAAGCCTTGCCAGTAATCGCTTACAAGAAAAGCGATTTCACCGCTTTTCTCATCAGATTCGATGCTTAGACGAGTTACGCCGAGGATTTTTCTATTGCCATTTTCAACTTTTCGGCGACTATTGCGATTTCACGGTCGTAGTCTATGTTGCAGTAGCGGACTCGGACTTCGTGTGGTGTGTCTTTTAGCAGCTGGAAAAAGCGGTAACGTATGGATTCTTCTGAGAGGCTCTGGAACATTTCAAGCCATAGAGGTTCATCTTCAGGTTTTATGGGACGAAGTAGTACTTCTTGTCCGTTTTTGAGCAACCAGAGTATTTCGTATTTTTTGGGGTAAGGACTTATGACCATGTGTTCGTGGGGTTCAAATTTCTTGCATACTTTGTCTTTATCAATTACTATGCGGGCATCAAGTATAGTTGCGTCTTTCTCGCTAACAAGTAGTGGGTTTATGTCTATTTCCTTTATCTGTGGAAAATCAACTAGTAGTTGCGAGAACATCAGCACGGTTTCGTCGAGTTTTTTAAGGTCTACTGGCGGCAGCATTTCTCCAGCCTTTGAGTAGACTGTAGACTTTGGTTTCTTCCATAATGCGGTGTATGAGGGTTGTGTTTAGTGGAGGTAGACCAATCGAGGTGTCCTTGAAGAGTTCTACGCCTACGCCACCGCTACCAAAGAGGATGACGGGGCCAAAAACGGGGTCGGTTTTTCCTCCGATGATAAGTTCATAGCCCTTCTTCTCAATCATAGGTTGAACAGTTACGCCTATTATTTGGGCATTCGGGTTGTAGGCTGTTGCTCTTTGAATCAATAGTTCGAAGGCGCTTCGTACTTCGTCTGGGGAATTAACGTTCAGGATTACTCCGCCTGCATCGCTTTTATGAACGATTTGCGGTGATAGAATCTTAAGCACCACTGGGAAACCCATTTCCTGCGCGAAGGCAACCGCTTCGTCAACGGTGTTTGCGACCGAGGTTTTTACGACTGGGAAATTGTAGTACTTGAGTATCTTTTTGGCTTCATCCTCGGTTAGGATTTCTCGGTCTTCGAACGCAGCGTTTCGCAGGATTGCCATTATTGGGCGTTTAGGTGGGGCAGCATCAACTGGCAACTCTTCAGGGGTTTCGTACAGGAGATCAATGTTGCGTTGGTAGTCGTACATGTACATGTATGTTCTGACAGCTTGTTCGGGTGTTGAGTAGGTCGGGATGTTGTTGGCATTTAGGATGCTGTTTGCTTCCTGGACAGCACCATAACCCATAAACGAGGTGAGGATTGTCTTATTCTGGAAGGTTTTATTGCGTACAAGCTCAACAATATTCTTTGAGATTTCAACCGATTCAGAAACTGCCTGTTGAGTGAAACACAATCAATATGCCATCGATGTTTTCGTCGTTTAAGCAAGCTTCAACCGCTACCTTGTACCGTTCAGACTTGGCATCTCCAAGCACATCGATTGGGTTGCCGTGGCTCCAAAACGGAGGTAAAACAGCATTAAGAGAATCCAGCGTTTTCTGGCTAAGCTTGGCTAATTTGCCACCCTGAGCAATCAACGCATCAGTCGCCATAACGCCGGGTCCTCCAGCGTTGGTAATTATGGCTAGTCTTGGTCCCTTAGGCAACGGCTGGGTTCCTAAAACCTCCGCCGCGTTAAACAGGTCGGCTATCTCGTTAACACGGACTATGCCGGCGCGTTTGAATGCTGCATCGTAGATGCCATCTTCGCCTGAAAGCGAACCTGTGTGGGAAGCAGCGGCTTTGGCGCTCTCAGAGAATTTGCCTGATTTAACGACGATGATTGGTTTGGTTCTTGCGAAGTGCCTGGCTGCACTCATGAATTTACGGGCTTCAGTTATACCCTCCACGTACATTAAGATGCTTTTAGTTTTCGGGTCTGAGCCGAAATAATCGATTAAGTCACCAAAGTCCACGTCAATCATAGAGCCTACAGAGACAAAGTTGCTAAATCCGATGTTTTCGTGCAGAGCCCAGTCAAGGATTGCGGAGCCTAATGCGCCGCTCTGTGATAGGAAAGCTACGTTGCCGGGTTTGGGCATTTTGTCAAGGAAGGTGGCATTCAGGTTATTTCGGGGGCGGATTATACCGATGCAGTTGGGACCGATTATTCGGATGCCGTATTTCTTGGCAACTTCAAGGGTTTTTTCTTCAAGTGCTTTGCCCGCTGGTCCTGTTTCTTTGAAGCCGGCTGAAACGATAATTACTCCTTTTACGTTTCCTTTTCCACATTCTTCCATAACGTCGGGAACGGTTTTGGCTGGAGTTGCAATTATGGCTAAGTCAACTGGCTCGGGAACCTGGTCTATTGTCGGGTAAGTTTTAACACCTAAAATTTCTGGTTTGCGAATGTTAATAAAGTAAACTTTTCCAGTATAGCCCATCTGGGTAAAATTTTTAACTATAGCGTAACCGACGGATCCTTCAACGTCGCTGGCGCCAATGATGGCTACGTTTTGAGGATTGAAAATCTTGTCAAGGTTTGTGGTGACCATTTTTTAACCTCTGCTTAGGGTCGTATAATGCCACAATTAAAGGTTATTGTTCCAGAATCATCGTTTTCGACTATAAAACGCGGTTTAAATGGGCAAAAAGAAACGTTTCTATGGCATTTAGTATTTTGAGAGATGCTACTGGAAATACTTTTTGATTTCATCCAATGACAGAACTGCAACGCCATTCGCAGTTAACATTTGTTCTGCTTGTTCAACTTTGCTTGGCCGTAGAATTAACGCAACTTTCCCATCAACATGTATTGCTGAGGAATACGCGTACTCTATGTTTATGCCGCCGTCACCTAAAATCTTGGTAATTTTTGAAAGGGTATTTTCTTCTGATATGAAGGTGGCAGTAACCTCTGTGTTCTTCTTTGATTTAGCAAGGTTGAACTCTGCATTTTCCAGGAGCTCGGAGGCTTTCGCTGGTTCCTCCGTTATCAAGCGAACCAGACCGAACTCGCCTGCATCAGCAATTGATAATGCGAATACTTTGATTTTGTTTTTGTCAAGCTGGGACATTGTATTAAATAGTGATCCCGGATGATTATCGAGAAACACACTTACTTGCGGTATAGGCAAACAGACACCTACAACCAGATAGTTTAGGTTGATATTTAACTCTTAAGGGAAAAATTTGTTCTCTGCCAACCTTTATATTTCCACATGAATAATTCCTTGCTAACTGGAGAAAGCAAATTTGTTAAAATGCATCGAAGTATCCAAGCGTTTTGGAGGACTTCAAGCATTAAAAAACGTCGACTTCACAGTTAACAATGGCGAGATAGCAGGGCTTGTTGGACCAAATGGCTCGGGAAAATCCACGCTACTTAACCTCATCAGCGGCGTCTATAAACCCGATTCGGGGCAAATCCTATTTTTGAATGAAGACATTTCAAAGCTTCCGCCCTACAAAATCTGCGCCAAAGGCATAACCAAAACAGCGCAAACCGTACAGTCTTTCCCAGAAATGACCGCCACCGAAAATGTGCTAACAAGCGTGATGTTTAACGAGAAAAAGTATAATGGTAAAACCGATGCCCTCCCACGGGCACAGGAGCTTTTGGGGTTTGTGGGGCTAAACAAAGAAAAGTTTGATTTTCCAGCTAAAAAACTTAACGTTGTCGAGTTGCGACGTATTCAACTTGCCAAAGCCTTAGCAACTAACCCAAAGTTGCTCTTGCTGGATGAGTTGCTGACGGGGTTAACGCTAAAAGAGTCAGATGAAGCCATTGAGCTTATTAAAACTATCAACAAGCAAGGTGTAACAGTACTAATCGTCGAGCATGTAATGCGTGTAATTATGGGCTTATGTAGCCGAGTAATCGTACTGAATCATGGAGAAAAAATCTGTGAAGGCGACCCAAAAACGGTCGTATGTGACGAGAACGTTGTGAAGGTTTACTTGGGTAAGCGGTTCACTTTTGGAGAGGAGTAATAGATGCTGGAAATCTCGAATTTGTCTTCAGCTTATGGCTTGGTTCAAATACTTCACGACGTAAACTTCAAAGTGGAAGAGGGTGAAATCGTCAGTATTATCGGACCCAATGGTGCAGGCAAAACAACCCTTGTAAAAACAATCATGGGCATTATGCACCCAAAAACTGGCTCTGTAAAATTTAAGGGCGAGTCCATCGAGAAAATGCCCACTTACGAGATAGTCAAGAAGGGCTTAACGATGATACCTGAGGGGAGAGAAATCTTCCCTCGAATGACCGTCGACGAAAACCTCCAGCTCGGCGCCTATAACATAACCGACAAAACTAAGATAAAAGAAACTAAAGAGAAAACCTTCAATATTTTCCCAGTCTTAAAAAAGAAAGAGAAAGCAATGGCTCAAACCCTAAGCGGTGGAGAACAGCAAATGCTAGTTATCTGCCGAAGCCTAATGTCTAACCCGCAACTTCTGATCCTCGACGAACCTTCGCTGGGATTGGCACCAATCATGGTGGAAAAAGTCCTCGATACAGTACGCACAATAAATGAGGAGGGAGTGACGGTTCTTTTAGTGGAGCAAAACATTCATGACAGTCTAAATGTGGCTAACAGAGGCTACGTTTTGGAAGAGGGCAAGATAATCTTAGAAGGAAAGAGTAGGGAACTTTTATCTAATAGTCATATAAAAGAAGTGTATCTAGGCCTTTAGACCAGAGAGGGACAGGAACTTGGCAGATGGCAAATACTGGAACGATAAAATAGAAACAATGCCCACGCAGAATATTAAAAAGCTTCAACTCCAAAAACTTAAAGAACAAGTCAAACACTGCTACGAACACAGCAGTTTTTACAAGAAAAAATTCGACAGTGTCAGCCTCAAACCCTCAGATATAAAGTCCCTTGACGACCTCCAAAAGATACCCTTCACCGTAAAAAGTGATTTACGTGATAATTACCCCTTCGGTATGGTTGCCGCTAAATCAGACGAGATTGTTGAGATTCACGCTTCCAGCGGAACTACAGGAAACCCAATAATCGGTGCATATACCAAAGGCGACATGGATATGTGGCAGGAACTTATGGCACGCTCCATCTACACGACGGGCGGGAGAAGCCAAGACGTCATCCACATCGCCTACGGCTATGGCTTATTCACAGGTGGCTTAGGCTTCCACTATGGTGCCCAAAAACTAGGAGCAAAAATTGTTCCAGCCAGCGGCGGCATGACTCAGCGCCAAATCAAACTTATGAAAGATTTGGACGTCACCATCTTAGCCTGCACACCCAGTTTCGCGGTTTATATTGCTGAAACTATGGCTCAAGAAGGAGTAGTTCCACAAAAGGACCTTAAACTCAGACTCGGTATGTTCGGCGCGGAACCATGGTCTCATAAAATCCGAGAGCGAATCGAAAAAGAAATGGGAATAGAAGCCTTTGACGTTTATGGGTTAACTGAGCTTTGCGGTCCAGGCGTCTCAATAGAATGCCCAGAGCACAAGGGATTGCATGTGTGGGAAGACCACTTTATCGTGGAAACAATCGACCCAGATACGGGCGAAGTGCTATCTTCTGGAGAAGAAGGCGAACTGGTCTTTACGGCACTTTCTAAAACAGGTTTACCGATGCTGCGTTACAGAACAAGAGATATCTCAAAAATCAATGTAGAGAAATGTGCATGTGGAAGAACACATGCAAGGATGGATAGAATAACTGGAAGATCAGATGACATGCTGATTATTCGTGGAGTAAACGTGTTTCCATCTCAAATCGAGTATGCGGTAATGTGCTTCTCTGAACTTGCAACCCAGTATCTTATCGTTCTCGACAGACCAAGTGCACTCGACACCTTCGTGGTTAAAGTTGAGTTGTGTGAGCAAGCAGCCAAAAATCCACAACTAGACAAGAAGGCGCTGATAAGTGACATTCAAAAACGAATACACATCGTGACAGGTATATCAGCTGATGTGGAAATAGTAAAGCCAGGCGAACTTCCAAGAACAGAGGGAAAAGCAAAAAGAGTTTTGGATCTGCGTAAAGGCAAAATGTAAAGGACAAACCTATGACTTCCAAGATTGCGGCAGATAAGCCAGGCACCTTCGCCTTGCTCAATGGTGATGAAGCGGTTGCAAGAGGGGCAGTAGAAGCTACCATAAAAGTTGCGGCTTCATATCCAGGAACACCCGCTACGGAAATTTTAGAGACCATAGCTGAAGTCGCAATAAATTTTGGAATCTACGCTGAGTGGAGTATTAACGAAATTGTTGCAGCTGAGGTAGCGGCTGGCGCTTCTATGGCTGGGGTGCGCTCGATTGTTTCCATGAAGCATGTTGGCTTGAATGTAGCCGCAGATGCTTCGATGACATTGGCCTATACAGGCGTTGAAGGAGGCATGGTAATCGCCGTCTGTGACGACCCAGCATTGCACAGCAGTCAAAATGAACAAGATACCCGATTCTTTGCAGTACACTCAAAACTGCCATTGCTGGATGCAGGTAACCCCCAAGAAGCCCACGATATGGCAAAAGAAGCTTTCGAAATCAGCGAAAAACTCCATCTACCCATCATTTTACGGTTAACCACTAGAGTCGCGCATGGTAAAGCGAGAGTTAAACTTGGCAACTTTCAGAAAATCAAGCGGAAAGTTGAGTTTGACAAGAATTGCACAAAATGGGTCATGGTACCCTCCAACGCTATTAGGCAGCATCGTGTTTTGGAGGGCAGGTTGGCGGAGGCAAAGCAGCTTGCTAACGATTCAAGGTTCAATATTGTTGAGGATAACATAAGCGATATCGGTATTGTGGGAAGCGGAGTTGGCTACTACTATGCCAGGTCAGTTTTGGATCCCAAAAAGTTTTCTTGGTTAAAGTTAGGGTTTGTTCATCCTTTCCCAACGGAAACTGTTAAGGCATTTGCATCCAAGGTTAAGAAACTCATAGTCATCGAAGAACTAAGACCTTACATAGAAGAAAACCTTCAGCGCCTAAACCTTGAGGTTTTGGGTAAAAGCCAGTTGGGTCTGGAAGAAATTGGGGAGTTCACTCCCGATAATATACGCCAAGCCTTTGCCAAATTAGGATTGACTTCCAAAGCTGAAAAGCAAGAACCCATAGATTTACCTCCAAGGCCACCAGCGCTCTGTCCCGGATGCCCCCACAGAGCATTCTATTACGCCCTAAACATGACCAACCAGCATGTCAGCTGTGACATCGAAAAATGTGTTGGCTGTGACATTTGCGAGTATGCTTGTTCGTTTGAGAAAGAAAAAGTCTTCAACCCCCTCAAATCGCGGATTCGATCAGTTAGAGTTGGACAAATCCTAAATACTGCGGTAACCTGCAAGGGCTGTATTGACGCTCCCTGCATCCTTGCCTGCCCCGAAAACGCCATAACTCAAAACAAGGAAACTGGCGCAATAACTATTGATGAAGCTAAATGCAAAGGCTGCGATTGGTGTATCGAAGCCTGCAAATACGGCGCCATAACACTCCATCCCAGCAGCCACAAAGCAATAGTTTGTGATACATGTGGTGGCAACCCAAAATGCATCCCAGCCTGCCCCGAGAGCGCCCTGACTTTAGCAGGCAAATCAAATGATAAAATTGTCACCGGTGATATCGGCTGCTATACGCTGGGTGTTTTGCCGCCTGTAAGCTCTGTCCAGACTTGTCTTTGCATGGGCGGCGGAATTTCTCAAGCTGCAGGCATGATTCATGCTGGAGTTAAAGAAAAAGTGTTTGCAGTTATCGGCGATTCAACCTTTTTCCATGCAGGTATGCCGGGACTGCTAAATATCGCATATAACAAAGCAAATGTTTGCGTAATCATCATGGATAATAGCGTAGTTGCTATGACGGGGCATCAACCGACTCCAGGTTCAGGAAAAACCGCAATGGGTGCCGACGCCAAAATTATAAGAATCCAAGATATTGCAAAAAGCGTCGGCATAGAAAAAGTCGAAATCATCGACCCCTTCGACATAAAAGCGGCCATCACCGCAATTAGAGAAACTTTAGATTATCAAGGCCCATCAGTAATAATTTCACAGCGACCATGTCCCCTTCTAATTGAACGTGGCAAACCAAGGGAAGTCAAAGAAGAATGCAATGCCTGTGGAGTCTGCGTGAAAGCCTTCGGTTGCCCAGCCATCAGCCTCAAAAGCGAACATGCCGAAATAGATACTACTCTCTGCTATGGTTGTGGAGTATGTGAAGCCGTTTGCCCCTTTGACGCCATAAGGAGGAAGCAATGATGAATCTTGACATAGTTTTCAGCGGTGTCGGAGGTCAAGGAGTAGTAGTTTTAAGCGACATTTACTGTGAAGCAGCAATGCTAGATGGCTTTGATGTGGCGAAAGCAGAGATTCACGGGATGGCGCAACGTGGAGGCTCCATAGTTGCATACGCCAGAATTGGCAGCAAAGTTGAATCACCACTGATTGAAACAGGAAAAGCAGACGCCATCGTGGGTTTCGAGATTCTGGAAACCGCACGAGCATTGCCAATACTGAAGAAAAACGGTACTGTAATAGTGAACATGAAGTACATTCCCCCAAACTGCATGGTCACTGGCGCTAAGGCCAAAAAGGTTGAGGAGTTGGTGGCTTTACTCAGGGCTAATGCTTTGGTATATGAAGTTTATGGCGTTGACATCGCTGAGAAATTAGGAAATATGCTGGTTGTAAATACAGTTCTTCTGGGTGCTTTATCGGCGCTTCCAGAAATTCCTGTTAGGGCTGAATCTTTTGAGCACGCCATTGCAGGCAGGCTTAAAGAAAAATACATCAATTTGAACCTCAAAGCCTTCCAGCTTGGCAGGGAAACCGTGTTAAAGAGTTAATTTTATTAAGCGTTTGCCTTGATATAGCAAAGAAAAAACAAGAGGATGTTAAATTGAATAAGAAAATACTCGCTATACTAGTCGTTGTAATAATTGCAGTTGCAGCAATCGCAGCTCTACAATTAACACCAAAACCGGTCTCAGCTGACGCACGGAACATAAAGATTGGCTTAGTTGCACCTATATCGGGTTCTCCGATTGGAGAAGATATGGAACGCGCTGCACAAATGGCGGTTGACGAAATAAACAATGCAGGCGGAATACTTGTACAAGAATGGAATACAAAAGTCAACATAACACTTGTACGCGCAAACACAATAAACGACGCCCCCGCTAACGCAGTTACACCAGTACAATTTGCAGTTGAAACAGAGAAAGTCGACCTTCTTATAGGCGGATACGGGAGCGCAGGCACACTCGCAAATGAAATAATAGCTATAGAAAATAAAGTCCCCTACATCATTACAGGAGCCTCGAACCAACTGGTGACCAGAAGAGGACCACAAGGAAACTACGGCGGTTTCGGCGCAGATGGACCAAACAGCATTAGCGACGAAGAGGGAATGAGCTACATGTTCCACTATTGCACCACAACTTACCATTACAGCAAAACAGTCGTTGACTTCTTCGCTAACGAGATGAAACCCATGGTTGCAGCCGACCGCAACTTTAGCCTTGCAATACTCTGGAGAAATGACGCCTTCGGACAAGGAGTTCAACAAGCTGTAAAATATTGGATACAGAATGAGAATCTGCCAATAACGCTCGTTGCGGACAGGAACTATGACCCAACAACAACCAACTACCAAACAGACCTAACAGCTGTCGCCAGCTCAAATCCAGACGCAGTGCTCGTAGTTGACAACCCAGACAAATCACCACTCATAATCAAGCAAGGATGGAACGATGTCGGATTAAAAACTGTATATATTGTTATTGAAAACAACCAAGACCCTGCATTCTATGACCTTCTAGGGCAAGCAGGCGAAGGACAACTTCTTGAATCAAGATTTAATCCCTTCATGGACCCATCCTACTCAACAGCTGTAGAAACATACGCAGAGAAATTCGACCAACTGTATCCCCATGTAATGCCAGGAATGATGGGTGCAGACACATATGACGCATTCTACATCGCCAAAAACGCAATTGAGAGAGCAGGAACAATCGATAAAACAGCCGTCAGAGATGCCTTAGAAACAACAAACATGGACGTAAGTCTGGTGTTGACACAAACTGGGAAGATACAGTTCAGCACAGGAGAAAACTACCACGAAATTGAACCCTATAACCTTCGTCGAGCAACTAAAGTGGGATTCCACCAGTATCCATCTGACATCACAAATCGTTTGGGCACCCGCAGGCCACAGCAATCTAAAACAAGCAGATTTTACGTTGCCAACCGGCTATCAAGCTGGACAGTAAATCTCCCCCAAAATCTTCTTTTCTTTTATTTCTCGCATGTTTTAAATAGTTAACATGAGAAAGTATTTTAACTCATTAATATGTTGAAGAGAGGATAAGCTAACAATGGATATATCGGCTGCAACAATAGTTTTAACGTTAGTCTGGGGTGTCGCCATTGGCTGCGTATACATATTGTTGGCAACCGGGTTGAACATAATTTTCGGCGTGATGAAATTGGTCAACTTCGCTCATGGGCAACTGCTCATGATAGGTGCTTTCTTAACATGGACAATATCGGTTTCGGTGGGGATAAACGCTTACGCGGCAATTCTTATTTCAATGATTGTTGTTGCGCTACTGGGTGTCGGCGTGGAAAGGCTAACTTTTCGCAGGGTTCTTGGCACGGACAAACTTAACGAAATTTTCGTTAGCTTAGGTTTAATTTACATTTTTGAAAATATAGCCATACTTCTATGGGGAGCCAGTTCAAAGCAGGTTGTCAGCCCATTCTATGGATTAAGCGTCAACTTACAAGGAGTATCTATCACATACGACAGAGTAGTCGCCGTTTTCGTCGTAGTTACCGCTTTAGCCGCTTTCGGTGTACTCATGAAAAAAACAAAGATCGGTTTAGCTATGAGAGCAACCAGCCAAAGGAACAGCACAGCGATGCTCATGGGAATAAATGTTGAGAAAGTTTACATGCTCACCTTCGCGATCGGCGCCGCGTTGGCAGCCGTTGCGGGCGGATTATACGGCATAATTTTCTCGTTTGATTACCAAGTTGGTGCTATGCCCACCATCATAGCATTCGCCATCATAATTATGGGCGGGTTAGGAAGCATCAAAGGAGCCATCGTGGGCGGTTTACTCTACGGCATAACAGAGCAGTTGGCGACATTGTTTTTTGGAGGAATCTGGGGAAGCGCCGTCGCATTCGCGTTGTTGATAGTCGTGCTAATACTTAGGCCTAACGGAATATTCGGGGAGAAGGGAGACTAACATGCTCCTAAAACAATCACTCGCTATATTCCTGCGCTCAAAAGGATTCTTGCTATTTATTGCCTTTTTCGCTATTCTAATTCTTATACCGATATTAATCACAGACAACTTTTTCCTAACAGTTCTAACTTTAATCACTATCTTCGCAATCTACGCCTCAAGCTGGAATTTCTTAGCAAATTCAGGACAAGGCTCCCTTGGACACGCAGTGTTCTTGGGCATAGGGGGCTTCGCTTCAGCGCTCATCGGCGGCTCCATGGCAACGATGGCAGAAAGTTTTTTAGGCACAGCACAAATGCCAATCGGAGCTTTGTCTGTCGCCATCCAAGTATTTTCTCTTCTTATCGGCGGCGTGCTATCTGCAGCGGTTGGTTTGCTGATCGGTCTAGCTTGTGTAAGGCTGAAGGCTTGGTATCTCGCAATGGTTACATTTGGTTTCTCAGTAATAGCTGCAACGTTGTCGAGCCAGTTTGATTCAATAACTCAAGGTATAAACGGGTATGCAACAACGACGCTTGTGCCCAGAGGGTTCCCATTCTATGTCCTTGTTGTTTCCTTTGCTGTAACATCTATTGCGGCAATGTACTTAATCATGAAATCCAGAATTGGGTTAGCCTTCAAAGCGATCCATGGCAATGAAGCGGAAGCAAAAATGATCGGCATAAACACAGCCAAATATAAACTCATAGCGTTTGTTATAAGTACTTTTTTCGCTGGTATAGCAGGCGGTTTATATGCCTATTTCATTAGATTTATACAAAATGAGATTTTCTCTCCCGCCAACTCTTTTACGCCCTTAATCATGACCGTCATCGGCGGGTTGGGCACAGTTACTGGACCAATTGTCGGTTCAATATTTCTGGTTTCAGTTCAACAAACTTTAGCCCTTCCTAGCGTAGTTGAATCACTGCGTTCATCCCTTGGCGCATATTTCCCACAGGTAAGTAATGCCGGCCCACCAATAAGCTACATAGTTATAGGCGTAATTCTCGTCGTCATCGTGATATTTTCACCTAAGGGGCTGATTTCACTATTCCAAAAAGCCTACAAATACCTCAATACAGAAAGCAAACCAAAAGGAGGCATAACAAAATTAAAGGAACAGACTACTTCGCCGAAGCCTTAGGCATAAAGGTTCTGGAAGCTAAAGATGGCTACGCAAAAGTCTCCATTAAAGTTGAAAAACTTCACACTAATGCCTTGGGTTTTACGCATGGTGGCGCGATCTTTTCGCTGGCGGACTATGCTTTTGCCCAGGCATGCAACTTCGGCGACAACGTAGCGGTGGCGGTACAGGTCAGCATAAACTTTCTCAAGCCCTCTGTTGAAGGCGACACCTTAATGGCGGAGGCGACAAGAATTTCAGATGGCAAAACTATGGGTTTATACAATGTCACAGTATACAACCAAAGACAAGCAAATTGCCGTTTTCTCTGGTTTAGCCTTCAAAAAGTAAGCAACGTTTTGGTGAATGGCATAAAAAACAGGGTGAGCCAACAATATTTTTATGTCAGTCATAGCCCTAGAATCCCATGCTGGGGTGGCCGAACGGTTCAGGCGGTAGCCTGCAGAGCTGCTCTATATGGGTTCAACTCCCATCCCCAGCTCCATAGTTCTACTCTAGTTCCGCAACCAATCTCTATTTCTCTTAAGGGTACAAGTACGAACCCAAAAAGAATAGACATATACGGAATAAAAAAAATCTACGAAACAACCCTTAAACGGTTAAAAACAAAAACAGACATAACTGAGGAAGATCGAAAAAGCATCCTTGAGTTTGTCGACCACCTTTTAGCCAAGAACATGACCCCGCTGCGTGTTGTGAAATATATGAATCAACTGACTGTTATTGCAGCTATAGCAGTTAAGACAGCAGGCAAGCCTTTAGGTAACTTTGACAGGAAAGGCATGGAATCTCAGAGGGTTCGAATCCAATTCCCAATTGAAGAACGATATTCAGTTTTATAAGTCAGCTGAGCTACTGGAGGGTCGGTAATCAATATGCAAACCACTCCTTTGAAATCTAAGCGGGGTCGGGAATCGTAGTTCAACTCAAAAGCCCATCCCCAGTACAAATACTAACATGAATGTACAGGGTTCGGATCCCAAAACGCTCTTGAACATTAAAGTCGGCATGTTTGGTCTAGGAAAAACTTAATTTTGGATTCGAGTCCATGCGGCCACGGCTGCTCAAAACGCCAGGGGATGTGTCTTCTATCTCCTGCAGGAAGCATGAAATCCAAGATAGGAGTGACATAGCACGCGCTGATACATAGTGTAAACATCTACTGGAATAACTCCAAAGCCTTTAGTTCAAGCAAATACCAAGTTTCAGGTAAGGTGTTTTTATGAATGAAGTCTTGAAAGTTATCAAGGAACGACAATCTTCCCGTGTACCATATGACCCCGACAGACCAATTTCCAAAGAGAATCTCAGGGAGATATTAGAAGCTGCACGATGGGCACCTACAGGGCATAACATGCAAAATTACGGAATTATAGTCATTGACGACAATGCGCTGCTTGAAAAAATCGGCAACACTAAATCAAGAGTCTTAGAGGAATTTCTGCGCGACAACTATGAGCAGCTATCTTTCTCCGAGGAGGAACTCAAGCAGAAGAAGACGGGGATTTTGTCAACTGGTTTTCCACCTGATTGGGTTAACCCAGCCAAATTCAGCCAAATCGTACATGAATCCCCTCCAGTCCAGTTAAAAAATTCCATTCGAGGCAGCCCAACTCTTCTAATGGTTTTATACGATCCAGAAAAGAAAGCCCCTGCTCTTGCCGTAGATGTTTATGGTTTCATAAGTCTAGGCTGCCTTATGGAGAACATCTGGTTGACTGCACAGACCCTTGGAATTAGCATGCAGATTCTAAGTTTATCCGCAACAGTATCTGTCGAGAAAGAACTAAAGCAGCTTCTTGATATCCCTGAACCGCTAAAAATTGCATACACAATCCGCCTGGGATATCCACTAATACCCGCAAAAAGCTTACGCATCAGAAGAGACATCGAGGACTTTGCTCATCATAATTTGTACGGTCAAAAAGGAATCTAACACTTTGCTGAAAAACGCTGAACTGCACAATCAAAAATGGGGGGATGCGGGTGATTTCTCCATTCACAGAGAGTTCAAATCCCCATTAGCCGAATTAGAACTGGGGATTAAACAGAAACGTCTTGCGATACAGTTAATCAATTAGGTTGAAAACAGTGTAATATTTTTAAGTCTGAATGTTATATATAACTAACATAAAGTGTGTTAAAACTAATAAACTGTGGGAGTGTAGCTCAAATGAGAAGCAAAGAACTAACTAATCTTGCCTTTACGCTCGTAATTCTTGGAATCATATTTGCCGACGATTGTTTGATTGGCTACTCATTAATCGGTACTGGTGTGCTGCTATCAATTATAAGCGCTATCAAATCAAGAAGAAAACTAAGGATGCAAGTCATCAAACAGGAGGTGGCATGATGGCAGATTTCACTTGGCCAATCACAAGCATTGGAATACTTGCACTAATAATTTTAATTGGCATCTTAGTCCTTTGGAAAAGACTCAAAGATAAGAAGTCTGGATTTCCATTGGCTGATGAGAGAACACAGAGGCTAAACTGGAAATCCGCATATTATGCGATGTTCATGGGGCAATACTTCATTGTAGCATATCTGCTTGTTAACATAGTTGGAAGAGAGTTCTTCGGTATGCCAGAAATCGAAGCGGGCTATCCTATGATAGCAGCGCTTTTGGCATCGAGCGTGTCGTTTCTGGTGCTCCGATGGCATTTTGGTAGAAAAGGGGAACCGTAAAGGCGATGAGAACCAGAATAAAAGAGCTAAGGGCAAGATATAACCTCACGCAAGACGATTTAGCAAAAAAGGTAAGTGTGCGAAGAGAAACCATACTGTTCATTGAAAAGGGGAACTACAATCCCTCTCTAAAACTGGCACACGAAATAGCAAAAGCTCTACAGACTACTATCGATGAATTGTTTATCTTCGAAGACACTTGAGGCTTTCTTTAACCTAAGGCAGACTTACTCTAAAAAAAGGGAAACGCGGGTGTCATCTCCACTCTCAGAGGGTTCGAACACAACCCCTATTGGAGGACGATGCTCATTTTTATAAGCCAGTCAAGCTACTGGAGGATCGGTAACAAACATACAAACCACTCCCTTGAAGTCTAAGCGAGGTCGGGAATCGTACTTCAACTCAAAAGCCCATCCCCAGCTCCAGGTAGTATTCGGATTCTTCCTAAAACCTGTTTTTGGACATACGAATAATTATTTAAATTAAAGAAATTCCTTGATTCTTTTTGCAGCTTCTTTTGAGCCATCAATCGGTATTTTAGCATAATCAACTTTTTTATCAATGTTTGAAAACACTGTTTCTGCAAATAATTCAGGAGTCGTTTTTGAACAAACCATTCTGACGCCGGCCCCATGACGCTGACACCTCCTTGCGACACTAACTTCCTGTTCAAAATGCTGTTCAAGCGGAAAGTAGAGAAAAGGTTTTTCGAGAGCTGTCAACTCGAGAGTTATCGTCCCACCACCAGAAACAACACAAAGGTCAGCCCATATGCCTATAGAGGTTAGGTACATATCCTAAGACATCGACTTCTTGAGGTGCCTTGATTGACTCAGTTGATAAACGTGGCCCACAAACCAAAATCATCCTAATGTTGGGAATTCTTGATCTTACCAAAGGGTATGCTCTAATACATAAATCAAAAAGGTCTTTCCCTGCAGTCGTGCCACCAATTGAACAAACAACAAGGGGTTCATCTTTATAACCCAAGAGCTTTCGAGCCACCGACTTATCTTTATATCTCTCGATATCTTCAGGAACAACGTATCCAACAAAATCTACCCTCTTCTCTACTATTTTGCGACGATTTGGAAGCAGCAATCCAAAGCGCCTATCAGGCACATCTTCAAATTCTCCAATAAAAAAGCTCTTGTCAGCAAGAGGCGGTTCACTTTTCAAGAACCTGAGCCAAAGCCTATTAGTCAAATAAGCGGCGAGATGTTCAATAGGATTCCAGGTAGAAGCGTCCAAGCCTAAAAAATCATAAATAACCACAAAGGGGCATTTCTTCAATATTTGATTATTTACCATGGCATCATAATATCGTACGGTTCATCCCCAATCCAGAGGTCAAAATCATAAGAATCCAAAATCTTCTTGTACACTTCTCCATTTTTAGCCCAACCCTTTCGCACATTCATAGCCCACTGAACCAAGTTAGCTTTGTATTCTTTAGCTGATTTTTCCATAACAGAATTTGATGAGAACAATAGGTCAGCTTCGGGTAGTATTTTTTCTCCATTTCTCTTCAAAACATCTGATGCTGGAGATTCAGCCATCCAAGATATTTCAATTTCAGGGCGAAGTTTTTTTAGAGCTCCAGCGATTTCAATATCTCTTCCAACATGTCCTAAACCAAGTGAACCACTAATAAAGAGAACTCTTTTCAATTTAATATCCTTCATTTTCGTGGATGTGTGAAGAGGCGCCTAAACCACAATTACCTTTCTGCGTTTCCTGTATTTAATTTGTTTCCCTTTATGGGTCAAACGTTATTTTTAAAAAAAAATGGGGTGTTCGGGAGACTTCTCCACTTGCAGGGATGCAACTCCAACTAAGTGTCAATTAGTATAAGGGTTCGAATGCTTATGGCGATTCTCATGGTACGTCTGACAAGATTTAGAGCTATCAATATTAAGCCAGTTCCGAGAGCGAGATAAATTCCAGTGTCTGGATTGAAGTAAGAGGATGCTATCCAAGAAGCTCCAAGCAACAAAATAAATAGACCCCACGCTATTTCATCCAAGAATTTGTTTGATGGCGGTTTAGCTTTAGGTAGAAATCTTCTTATCATACATATTTGTTATACTATTTTGGTAATACCATGGCGATGGAAGAAACTGTTTGCGCTAAGGTTCCAGCTAAACTTAAAAAAAAGCTATCCAGCTTAGGCGTAAATGTAAGCGAGCTAATTCGAGAAACCTTACAATCAGAAGTAGACCGATTGGAAAAAGAACGCCTAAACAAACTTGCCAAAGAAGTATCTGTTATTCTTAAAAAGATTCCACCTGAAGAATTCAATGAATCCATCCGTGGTACAAGAGATAGCAGATGACAAAAGCCCAATTTCTTTTTGACTCAAACGTAATATACAGTCTAATTCGAGAGCGGCCACAAGACGCCGTGGAAAAACTAATTGAAGGCACAACGATTTATTTAGCGTACTACGAACTCGGCAACGCACTTTGGAGAGAATGTCTTCTGCTCAAAAGAATAAGCATAGGGGAAGCCGAAATATCGCTAGATTTGATGTACTCAATTCTTGATCATATGCAGATCGCATATATTGACAATGAAACAGGAAACGACGTATTACAAACAGCTCATAATTGTAACCTAACATTCTATGACGCAGCATATCTTATAGAGGCAAAAAAATCTGGCAAAATCTTGATCACTGATGATACCAAACTTGCCAAAGCCGCAGAAAAATTAGGCATTAAAACTTTATCCAGCAGAACACTTATGCAATAACATGATTACTTTTGGACCCGTATACTGAAAAACAAACAAATTAATTGGACGTTAACATGAGCACCGAAGCGAAGGAGGTAATCTGCAGAGGTGCTCTATATGGGTTTAACTCCCATCCCTCCACTCGATTACCTTAACATTGATTATTTGGGTTTGCCAGGTTTAGCAGTCGATGAAGTTATTTTATTTTGGTTAATGGATAAAAATGGTGGCTGAGTTCATTTCAAGAGCGACTCAGGGCAATTTGAATCTGAAAAATGTTTGAAACATCAACCTGAATTGTAAATATAACTCCAATCAAACAGACAGCGGTCAGAATGATAGTTACAATGCTCAGATTTACAGGAGAGTACCTCTTCACCGCGTAATAAATTAAGAAATACAAAGCTCCCAACACTGCTATAATGCTGTATTTCCAAATCATCAAACCCAAAAATCCATAAGTACCAAGTATCGGCATAGCGTACGTTCCTACCTCAGCAAGCCCCAAATCCAAACCAATCTTGGTTGTCAAGCCATCCAAAAATTGCCCAACAATCAAAAAACTGAAGCAGAAAGAAAGCCACCTTGAACTAATAGTAGGTCTCATAATCAGGTGTTCACTTAGAAACATCCTCATGGCAATGCCTTCTCCTTCTCAATGAATACTTGAATAGTTAACAGTATATATTTGATACTGCAAATTTCGGAATATCCAACTAAAAGCTAGAAAGGAGAGTTTTGCGGGAGATATCTCCTCTTGCGCTTGGGTTCAACTCCTTTCTCCAGCTCCATGGATTAATTATTATTTTTAGAAAAAATAAGTTTAGTTTGGTGACTCCATACTTGTTGGATGACTGAGGCAGAAAAGCAGCCTTCTTGTTTTGAAGCAGGCAAATTGAGCGTCTTTGGTAGTGGAGATTAGTTCTCAGGGTTGCAGATTGTTTTTTTCTCCACCATTTCTATCATTTGTACAAGCCTTTTCTCGTCAATGCTCTCTAAAGCAGGGATCTTTATGTGTCTCATTGTTTTACCGTTTCCTTCAAACATATTTATCTCATCTTTGCTCAATCCAGTGACAGCAAAACCGATATGAACACAGTTCTTCATTGCTGCAATATAGAATTTGCCTGACGCAAACGTTACAACGCCCCAAGCCATTTTTTCTTGGCAGTTTGGAAGCGTTTTTTGGAAGATTTTTCTTAGTTCCTGTAGAATTTCTTTCTGAGGCGATTTTTGCTTCTCTATATATGCATCAGCTTGGTTAACCATTCAATTTCACTCCATAGACTTAGTGATCTTAGATTAGCAAATCTTTTCTATTTAACTCTAAAGTTTAGAAGCGTAGATTAAAGGCAAATGGGAAAAAAATAATGAGAAGGATGATCCAAACCCTTTTTTCGCTTAGAGGATAAAATTTTGCAGGAGCTTCTTTGACTTCAAGGTCTTTACTAGTTTTAAGTTGCCAGATTCATCTTGCTTGCCACAATTAAAACTTGTTCTGTCAACCTTTCTGCTGACTCATCATGCACGGTTAAATGATTGTTTATTGCGAGGTTCATGGCTTTTAAATCGGGCAATACTAAAACTTCGAAGCCGCATACACATCGTGCAATAGGCATACGTTTTTTGTATTCAGCGCCTTTGTTGTGGCGATTTTGGCATGGAGAAAAGTTAATTTCTTGGATACTTTTTCTTTTCAATCCAACTCAACCTGACTTTTCTGATTCAAGTTGATTACTATATTATCTTACATCGTATATAACAAGTAGTGATAGGCATGATACACCCACAGAAACCACTGCGAAATTGAGAACGATCGTTCCACAAATTAGAAGCAAAAATATAAGCAACCACAAATGCCACGGCATCTATGGGCGAAAAAGATCGCCTAAGTTTAGTTTGCTGAATTAGCCTCGGAAAAAAGGTAACCTATGTAACTGGTTCTTTCCCACAACCAGCCCACTTAAACATACCCTACAACCACAACCAAGCTAAACCAACATACTAGTGAAGCAAAAACAGCCTACACCACAACCAAACAGCAACCAAAAAACAACCTAACCCCAAAAAGCAAACCACTACAAAGCCACCAAGAAGTGACACAGCAAAAACCCACAACCACACAAAAGAAAAAATCAGAAGGTAGACCAATTATCGTGTTAAATGGTTTGATAGGAAAAGTTGACAGGGTGACCCCTAGAAGCTTACGAAGTCAAATTTTATTATTGCCACCATGCCCCACAGATTAATCAAAATGCTCAGAATTATCAGATATCTTTTCTTCCCAGCCCAGATTTTCTCTCATGCCCTTGGCCGCGAGCAGTATGAGAAAAGGAGTAAAGTCAAGACCAAAGCGGTAGCCGAACTGGGTGAAGCCAACGGTGCCATGGGTAATCAGGATGGGAAGGATACAGACGACGGCAAAAGCGGCATATTTGCTGAGTTTGCTCCACGGTCCCTTAAAGATGTAGATGAAAGCAGGTGTTGTAAAGAATAAACCCAGACCCATCCAGTTTGGCTCAAAGTACGGAAAGCTGTTTAGAAGGATTGGTCCTTGGAAGAGGATAGCGTAGATGTGCCGTGGAATGTAGCTAAGGTTAAAGATTCCGTTCTGTAAAGTATGGGTCTTGCTGGATTCCGGGTATCAGCGTGTAGCCCAGGTCAGAGAGGACTCCCCAGCGACCAAAATTATACAACTCATACACGCCAACCAGTATACCTAAGCCTATAAGGAAATAGGCAGCCACTCTTAATCTGGACTTCCAAGTACCTTTTTGCTCAAAAATCAAAAACAGAAAGAACGGAAAAGAAAGTATTACTGGCAACCGTGACAAGAACGCAAAACCCAAAAGCAAGCCGGTAAGGAAAGGGCTTTTCTTGTAAAGTGCAAAAATTATGGCTAACGTTAGGAAAAGAACAGCAACGACATGCTCAATGTACCAGGAAGAACCAACCGATGCAATGAACCAAAAACACGTTCCGAAACCAAAAAGAGCCGTTAACCACACCGCTTTGTTTCCGTTTACACCAGTTTTCTTCAACATAAACCAAGTTGCAGCAACACAGAGGCACGCAAGAAAACAGACATTAAACCTTGGTCGAAAGATGTACCGAAAACAGCCACAAAGGGTAAGAGAAGAACCGCAGGCATCGGCGGATAAACAACAAAAAAATTGCCGTTGGTAAGGTACGATTTCAGCAAGTACTGTTCCCCCACCTGTGACGCCTAATCTGCCATGTAGGAAAGCCTCAGCCAAATAGACAAAATGGTTTTGTCCTGGAGAGGGACCCTTTGGTGAGCAAAAAAACCAACAAGGCAGCCAACACTATTATGAGGAGTTTGTAGCGAATCCTCAAGCCCGCCAATCTCTGATAGACCAAGGAAAGCGCCTCACGGACCTTGCTCATTATTGTTACCTGCGAGTTTTGATTCGGGCGGATAGCTAATTAACTTTTTAGTTTTCCCAGGGTTGTATGGCAAGTTTTTTTAAAGCAGACTAACATATAGTAATTGGAGGGTATCTTTGTGGCCGTTTTGGAATGCCCCTTCTGCTACGAAATCCTCGAGGTACAACCACCTAATCGACTTCATTCAGCTTTTTCCATAGAAAAACCCATATCGAAAAGTTACCATGGAGACATCGTAAAAACCAAACATAAATGCCAAAATCCCGAATGCAAAAAACCCATAACAATTTTCTGGTATGCACCGCTAGAATACTTTAACAGACTATAACTGGCTAAAGCATTAAGGGGTAAAAAGAGCTTAAAAATGGAAGCTTCAGATAGATTTGAGGCTGAAAAGTCACTTAGCCTTTTTTGATTGTTTTGCCAAAATACTCTTTCAGTGGCATCCAATAGAATTCTGTCCAGCCCTCAGCAGCCTCATCCGATATCTCCTTCGGAACGTTCGAGTGAACCATCACGATCTGGGTTCCCTTGGGGACTTCACAGAAAGTCAACTCCAACCTGGATGGAAGATAACCTTCGGGAAAATCCGTCGATGCCCACTCTTGAACCACACGCTTCCCCTCTTCAAGCTCGAGAAATTTACCTGAGATGTATTCATCCCATGCGGTGAATTTGCCGCCGACGACTGGTTTACCTGTGGCTGTCACTTCCTGTAAATTCGCTGTGTATTTTCAGGGTCCACGTAGGCTTCGTAGACTTGTTTGGGGGATACTTTCGGTATTAGAATTTTCTGGGTTATAGTTGTCACTTCTTGTTTGTTCAAAAATAACACGACCACTAAATATTAGGTTACAAGCTCTTTTAACTGTAATGCTACCCAGAAACAAAGAGAAAGTTTCTTTAGAACCGAAAAATAGAAAATTAATAAAACATCCAACTTTAGGTGAGACAAAAAATGGGAAGATGCACTGCCACAAGAGGCGAACGTAGAATTGGCAAAACCATCTATAAACTTGGAAACAGCGTTGAGTTAAGCAGCAAAGAAGGCAAAGCGAAGCTGGAAGAACAAAAATACAAACAGAAAACCCAAGCAGCCCAAGGATACTCTGAAGATTCGCCAATCCAGAATTTACGTGACCATTCGAAACGGAACAACCAAACGCCCAAAAAGTATCATTTCAGCCACTTCGGTACCTGTGACTGTTAAGGTGAAACCACACAAGCTTAATTCCTTTGAGCTCACACAGTCAATTGGTGAATTGATTTTGATAACTGAGAATTTTCATGATCCTTTAGATGTTGCAGGTAATGTTTACAAGTTAAAGATGGAGAATGAGCGTGTACGTGTATTTGAGGTTACTTTTAAGCCTGGCGACAAAGCCGCGATGCATCATCACCCTGACCACGTGGTTTATGTATTGATGGGTGGAAAGATGAAGTTAACCAGCATGGGAAAAACTGATGTTTTAGACCTCGCTGATGGCGATGCAATTTTTCTTACACGCTCAGTTGCATGAAGCCGAAAACATCGGGCAGTCAACGCTTGAACTTGTAGTGGTTGAACTAAAGAAGTAAGGTAAAATAGTCTCTTTCACTCTCTGTTTTATGGGGATTTATTTGTCAGGCTCACTTAGACCGGCAAGCAAATTGGAACTATAGAAAAACAGAGCAAAGATTAGTTGTCATAAAGACAAAAAACCAGAAAGTACGCAAAGCCGCGGCACTGGACAGTTTAACTAACTTGGCTTTTGCAATAGAAATCCCAGAAAACATCTCCATGGAAAACTTGCAGGTGGAAAAAGAGTATTTGGCTCACCTGAATGTCTACACATCAGGTAATCTTGTGGGATTGATACAGAATTCGTTAATTTCTTTGATGCCATAGACGTCGACCAAAAAATGGAGGATTTTATTAAGGCATACTGGGTTTACCCCAGCAAAATAAGGTTTGAACTAGCTGATCTCGAAGAAACCTAAGGCATTATTAATTTAGTTGTTGGGTGAAAGTTACGGTTCCATCGACACCAGCCAAAGCACCAACAGATAACACATAAGCCATAACGTATTCATCTGGAATCGTGGGAACATGCTTAACGCCAAAATGGGCAGATGTAATAAAATTAAACCTACAATATGTTTTAAAAATCGGAGGGTTTTTCTTGCCTAATAATCAAGTTTGGCCTCAACAAGTAAGTATGAATGTTTGGTTTATCGAAGTATCATGTTGACGAATTTTTCGGGGTTGAATAGTTCTAAATCCTTGTAGGTTTGGCCCACGCCGATGAACAGTATTGGTTTTTGCGTTACGTAAGTCACACTTAGCGCTGAACCTCCTTTCACGTCGGCATCCACCTTAGTGAGGATTGTTGCGTCGATACAGATTGCTTTGTTGAATTCTTCAGCCTGCATAACTGCGTCATTGCCGATAAGTGAGTCAACTACGAAAACTGTTAAGTCAGGATGTACAACACGTTTAATCTTGACAAGCTCATTCATCAAGTTCTGGTTTGTCTGCATTCTACCTGCAGTATCAATCAAAACGATGTTTATTCCATGTGCTTTTGCATGGCTTACAGCGTCATATGCGACTGCTGCTGGGTCACCACCATAAATGCTCTTAACTACACGCATACCCAAACGTTTACCATGCTCTTCCAACTGCTCAATTGAGCCTGCTCTGTAGGTGTCAGCGGCGGCAAGCAGCACTGAGAAGCTTTTGTCTCGCAGGAACTGGGCAACTTTGGCGATGGTGGTTGTTTTTCCAGTGCCGTTGATTCCAACGAACATTAATGTGAAGGGCTCCTTTTTTTGGCGTTTCTCTTCTGCCAACTTTAACAGGTCGATTCTTTTGCTGGTTAACATAACATCTAAAAGAACTTGTCGCAGGTTGTCTTCAACGATTTTTTTGCGGTCATCTAAACGTTTAACCGAAACACCTGCCAAACGCTTTTCCATTTCATCGCAGATTTTATCTGCAACTTGATAGGCAACGTCGTTTTCGGCAAGGCTCATTTTGAAATCTGATAAAAGGGGAGCTAAATTTTCTGTTTTAAGCTCAGTCGTCGTTACCTTATTTACTAAGCCTTTAAACCCGGACTTGAGCTTCTCAAACATTTAACTACTATTTCCCTTCTCGTGCGCTGGAAAGTAGAGTCTCAAGTCTGACCTCTACCTGTATTGATACGCTCAGCCACTTGACTGAATTGTTGTTGGGCGGCATGCATAGTTTTTTCCAAGCTCATCTAAACGTTCTTTAAGAGTAGTTCTTGCTTGAGCAAGAGTTTGCTCGACTGATACACCAGAACCCAGGCCAATTATTACTTTGTTTGCATCTGCCAACTTCACTTTAACATAGGAGCTCCCGCCGATTGGAACCAATAGTTCAGTGTTTTCTTTTTCTTTTTCGATGCCGTCAAGAGTCATGTTAGCGTAGTTTATGTCAGTTAGAGCTGCGTTGACCATGCTTATGCGCTGCTGTAAAGCCTCTGCGGTCTGTTCCAGATAACGCATCTCCATGCTGAGCCTACGAAGTTCCTCTTCAGCTTGAGCTCTCTGCGCCAAGGACTTATTCCCCACTTACGATTTTCTTTAATATGGGGTTCTGGATTTGGTCAACAGAGATTTCTTCTGAACTAATAATTTTGATATGGTAACGTTTTACACGGTGTCTGCTGCCTATTTCCGCGTAGACTTTTTCCACTGCATGTTCGCTTTTGTCAGCTAAGAGTTCTCTAACGAATGGAGTTGCTAGATTTGGCTTGTTGATTTTGCCAGTTACTTTGAAAGTTTTCATTTTTCTTCTTCCTGCACAACATCCAGTGCGTTCCCAATTATAAACATCTCGGGTCCAGTTGTCATAGAACCAGCTACAGCTGCGTGACTATTAGCGATTAAGCCTGTGCCAACGTAGGGGACACCGCAGTTTACTGTGCCCACGTCAACGGGAACTTTAAGGACGTTTTCCAAGGTTTTCTTTTCCTCAGCGGTGAGCATTGGGTGAGCCAGGACACCTTTGTTGGTAGCTACAGCCAAAGAGCCAACGTACGGCAACCCTGCGATTTCTGTAGGCACCGCTTCCACACCTAAGGTTTCAGAGATTTTTTTAATTTCCGTTTCTTTAAAGCGTGGATCAACAACTGCACCTTTGTCGTTTGCCAAAACTAGGTTTCCATAAGCGTTTTTTTTAGTTTCCATAATGGTTATGTTGCCAGAGTAAAAGGATTTTATTTTTTCAAGCTCTTCTTCTCTCACAGCATTGTGAATTAACATGCCGTTGGAGTTTGCACATGTTAATGCACCGATAAGAACTGAGCCGCTGATTGAGGTGTAGATGAGTTCTGCTTTGAGCCAGTCAGCGTATTCTTGGGCTTTCTGCTTGGGAACCATAACTGGAATTATTACTATGTTTTCGGTTGCCAGCGAGTATACGCCTATGCTTGCGCTTCCGACTATGCTTGATAAGTAAACGGTCAAGAAATATTTCTCCTTGAGTGGTGTATGATGTTGTTGGCGAAAGGTGTCTTTGTTCTTCCTATTTTAGCTTGTGGTTAGCATGGAATAATAAAAAGACAGTAATTGTTTGAAAAGAAGGAAATTATTGTTTGGTTTCAGCCAAGTAGACGGTTACGTTGCCATCTTTGTCCTTGGTCACGCGAGTCTTAATTTTGCGTGGAGGTTTCTCGATTCCTCTGTCCCAAACTTTCTCATTGACCTCTTTGCTGATGACCAGTTGAGGCAGTTCTTCTTCTTCCTCTTCTTCAGAAACCTTCATTTCAAGTTTCATGTGCTTTGTAACAAAGATTTTGATAAGCTGCATGGCGCGTGGAGCACGTTTTTTCGGTGGACGAACCAGCGCTTTCTGAAGTGGAATGGTGTAGAATCTTTCTTCAACGATTTCTTCTTCATGCTTCTTCTTTTTCTTTGTGACTAGCTTCCTCTTTTTCCTCTGCCGCTTCTTCTACTGCTGGAGTTTGCTCTTTAACGGCTTCTTCAGTTACAAGTTCTTCCTCTGGCATCTCTGCTAATTCTTCTATTTCTTCCTCTTTTGTTGCTTGAGTAACTTTAGTTTCTTTGGCCATGGCTTCCTAATTCTCCTATGCTCTTATCTTCCTTGTTCTCCAATTGCGTCTCTGCTTTGGGTTGTTCCTGACTTTACCGTCAGTTCTGGCAATTACCCATGTTGGAACAGACTGTGATTCTTTGCCAGCTTTGGCTAATCGGAGTTTTTTAGCTGTTGGTTTAACTCTTGCCATTTCTATATCCTTCTGATTTTTGTCTCTCGCTTCCTTGATTGAAGCTGAACTAGGATCTGTTTGAGCTGTGCATCTGAAAGTGGAATGGGCAACTTTCCGGTTTGCGCCATTTCAATCAGCTGCATCTCAATATTCTCAGCAAATTCAGCCTTAACCATTTTTAGGTTATTTAGCCTTTGCCGAGCTTCAGGCGCCAAGATTTTGGCGAGCAACGCCTGTTTTTGCTGTTCAATTTGTTGTTCTGCTTGAGCTTGCCTTTGCTCGTCACTCATGCGACGGTTCTGCATCGACAAAAGTTTTCGTTTACGAATCTGGTCAAGCTCGTCATCAGACATTGTCACTATTCGCCTTGATACTTCTTGAGCTCAGGTATAAGTTTTAACTATTTCCTTCGATAAGTCTCCAGCGACTTCTTGGAGAAGCTTACGTCCTTTAGGAGTCATAATTCTTCCTTTTGGCTTTGAAATCTGGATTAAACCTGCAGTTTCAAGTTGTTGGAGCACTTTACGGATGTCGCTTCCGCCTGCTTTCACTACGCGGTTGGGTTTACTGCCTCTATTTTTTCTTCCGCCGTAGTCAGCGCGAAGTTTTTCCAGTCCGATTGGACCATGAATGTATACTTTGCGTAGAATAGAAGCGCTGCGTGTAAACCACCAGTTAGGGTTCTGTGGCTGCTTTTCAACATGCATGCCTGTTTTAGCGAAGGTTGCCCATGGAAGAGGTTGAACTTCGTCAACGTTTTCCCTAAGATACTTGGCTAATCTATCGATGAATTTTGAAGCTGGAACGTCATGAGGAGTGGTCAAAGATGCTCTATCCTTTGGTTTTTCCTTGCAGTTAAACAATGAAGCCTAATATAAATATTCTCTGAACAACAAGTATACTTAGTTGTGATCTTTTCTGTAGATCCCTTATTTAAACCCCTTAAATTTTGTAGGGGATTTAGTGTGGGTTGTGGCTTGTTTGTTTATTGCTGTTTGGTTTCTTTGTGGTAGCATGCATGTTTTTTGGTTTTGTTGGGTAAAGGCAGACTAAAACTTGGCAGACATTAGGCGACAATAGCTCTGGATCTAAGATCCTTTGAAATTTAAGAGACATGGCGTCAAGAAAAGTTGTGCAGTTATGGTTGGGTTTGTGGTTGCTCTGGTTCTGCGGCTTTGCGTTTTCTGAAGAGAATGAACACATGTCCCCTAACTTCAACTAAGGCAGCATTGGTTTGTTCAGCTGCAGTAGCCGCAATTACCTGAGCAGTAACCTGGCCCTGCATTGCAGCTGGCAAAATACGCACTTTAACCATCTTGTTCTTCTGAAGTTGTTTTTCCATTTCCGCAGCTAGCTGAAGCGTTAATCCTTCTTTGCCAACCCAGATCGTTGGGTTCTCATCTTTCAGCACGTGCCTAACGTGGCGTTTCATTCTGGTTGTTATTTTGCTCAAATTCGTTGTTCTCCTTTTTCTTTAACATTATTCGTGTTTGGTTGCCGCAGTTTAAACAGGTTATTACAACATGAGGCTCCCTTTTCTGCTTTACCCTAACCCGGCAGTTAACGCCATGCACAAACAAGCTATTGCATTCTTTGCAGGTTCCCCGCCGAAAATCTAGTGGCAAACGAATCCTTGCTGCCATTGCAATCAGCCTAGCCGAAACAACATACTGCATCGCCAATTTAGGGTCTACCCTACACACTTTCTTGGCTTGCTCAAAGAGTATTGATATGCGTTGCCGCGCAATTTGCTTAACATTAGCTTGCTGCTTCATTACTTTACCAAACAACTTCAAAGGCTCGGTCCAATTACATAACACTTGCGCCCAATCAAGAGGTTTTGGGGACGAGCTCATTCTTTAGCCGTTCAAGAGCTTTTTCCATCGTTAAAGGTTTGCAATGTAGGGTACTTTGGGCTTTGGAAGTGTCCAATGAGGAATCAGTGGGGCGTTTAGCTAGCCAAGTAAACTGTGATGATAAAGCCTTATCGATTAAATCCGTGTTTAAGTTGTAAGTTTGGGCGATTTGGGTAGCAAACTCGAATCTGCTAACGCGTGTGGCACCACACAGATGGTAAATACCTGTTAACCTGCGTTCTACCACTTCAAGAGTCATCTCAGCCAAATTTGTGTTAAGAGTAGGTGTATTCCATTGGTCAGTTACTATCTTTACTCGTTCGCCTTTTCGCAGGGTTTCGATTAGCCATAGGGCAAAGTTTACTTTTCCAGCTGCCGGGGTTGAACCGTAAATGACGCTTGGGCGGGCGATGAAGTATTCAGGTTGGGTTTGGACTGTTTCTTCTGCTTTAAGCTTGGTTAAACCGTAGTAGTTAATTGGCTTAGGCTGGTCGTTTTCTTTGTAGTTGCCTTTTTCGCCGCTAAAAACGTAGTCTGTGGATATGTAAATTAGGAATGATCCTACGTTTTGTGCAGCCTCTACAATGTTTTTTGTGCCCTCAACGTTTACTTTCCAAGCGAGTTCCCTGTGTGTTTCACACTTATCGACGTCAGTTAAGGTTGCTGCATGAACTACAACGTCAGGTTTTATGTTTTTGAAAGCTTCCTTAACTTGTTGCCTGTCAGAAATATCCATTTTAATAAAGTTGCCGTAGACCGATAAGCTCTGAATATCGGAGGAGTAAACCTCAATGCCTTCTGGCCAACGCTAACCTGGCAAGTTTGGAACCGTAAAGCCCGCTTGCACCCGTAATTAGAAGCTTCAATGACGTCCACCGAGCATCCATGGAGTCGGATGAAGAATAACTTCAGTGGCAAACGGAGTCCACCAATGTTCATTTTCAAGGTACCATTTTACAGTTGACTCAAGCGACTTCTCGAAATCGAACTTTGGCTTCCAACCCAACTCTTTACGCGTTTTCGTCGAATCCAAACTGTAGCGTGAGTCATGTCCAGGGCGGTCTTCCACGAAGGTAATTAGGCTTTCAGGCTTGTTGAGCAGGGCAGTGATTTTCTTGACAATTTCAATGTTAGTAACTTCGTTGCCGGCTGAAACATTGTATATTTCGCCTGGTTTACCTTTCTCAAGCACGGTGCTTATGGCTTCGCAGTGGTCGACAACGTAGATCCAGTCGCGAATGTTGGTTCCTTTGCCGTAGATGGGAATGGGAAGGTCACGGAGTGCACGGATTACGGTTTTAGGAATCAAGTTTTTCAGGAAGCTGATAGGGACCAAAGTTGTTGGTGCAACGCGTTATTGAAACGTTTAAGCCGAATGTCCTATGGTATGAGAGCACAAACATGTCAGCAGCTGCTTTTGAGGCTGAGTAGGGATTGGATGGTTTAGGTGGTGTATTCTCTGTAAAAGAGCCCTCGAGTGCTTCCCCATAAACCTCATCGGTCGAAACCTGCAGAAACCTCGCCTTATGATTATGTTTTCTTATGGCTTCCAAAACCGCGAAGGTGCCAATTGTGTTGTTTTGCAGGAATATGTTTGGGTCAGAGATGCTTCGGTCAACATGAGTTTCCGCCGCGATGTTAACCACTGCATCCACCTGATGAACCAAACGGTTCATGAGCTGAGGATTACAAATGTCGCCCTTGATGAAGGTGTACCGTTTATCGTTTTCGATGTCACGTAGGCTTGCAGGGTTAGCGCCTATGCCCATCTTGTCAACGTTTATCAATTCGTAGTCAGGGTGTTTTGCAAGTAGGTGCCTGCAAAAGTTGCTTCCGATAAATCCTAAACCGCCAGTCACTAACACTTTCATAGTATATCACTTATGTGGTTGATAATTCCAATCCCAAGGTTTGCCAACACGTGCCTCATTCTTTTTGCCGTTGATGATTTTTGGAATAAGTGTTGGGTCATTCCATTCACGGCGTTCTTCGTCTGGATCTTGTGGGTTATACAGGTTGGTGGTAAAGTAAAGCAGCATAGCCGCTTCATTGCCGACTGCTTTAAACCCATGCCAATAGTGCCCAGGTACACGTACCACTTGCAAATCCGAGCCGCTGGAGACAACTTCATCTAATTCTCGGGTTTTGTCGTCAAAGGCACAAATCTTTATGGTACCTTTCAGCGCCAGGAAATAGTCGTTTTGTCCTTTGACATGTCGATGCCACGCACGAATAACGCCGGGATAAGTGAATGAGTGGTTTGCTTGGGCAATTGTGTCTTCGCCAAATAGGTCTTTCCAGTCAGTACGCATAACCTCAGAAAAAAAGCCTCTCTCGTCTGGAAAACGCTGAATCGGCCTAATTTTAATTCCTTGCAGCATGAGTTATACCTTGTTTTCCTTGAAAATATATCGTTTAAAAAACTTTATAATGGTTGCCCTTTCCAGCGCTAAACCTCAACTTCTGAGTAATCGCCAACATGCAATTTTATGGTTCGGTTCCTCTGGTTACGGGTGACCTTGGCGTTTTTGCCAATTAAACTGTCTTCAAGCCGCTCAATGTCTTTAATGGTTACACTGTCCTGGATAACGCAGTTTTCGATGTTGGAGCAAAGAATTTTAGAGTTGTCACCAACGCTTGAGTAAGGTCCAATAAACGAGTTTTCGACATATGCGTTCTTTCCTATAATGCAGGGTCCCCTTATTGTGCTGTTGATTATTTTTGCGTCAGGCTCCACTTTGACTCTGCCATCCAGAGTGCTGTTGGTTACGGTGCCTTTTACGTCTAACTCTATGTATTCATCTAGTATCTTTGCGTTGGCTGATAAGATGTCGTCTTTTTTACCTGTATCGAGCCACCAAGAATGCAGGATTTCAGCCTTAACTGAAAAACCCATGTTAATCATTTCTTGGATGGCGTCGGTAATTTCTAGTTCGCCGCGCCAGGATGGCTTGATTTTTTCTATGGCTTGGTGGACTTTATTGGAGAACAGGTAAGTGCCGATTATTGCCAAGTTGCCGATGGATGTTTTAGGTTTCTCCACGAGTTTTACTATGTTACCTTTTTCATCTAGCTGTGCTATGCCAAAGGCTGAGGGGTTATCGACTTCTTTGAGAATGATAAGGGCGTCAAGATTTTCTTTTTTGAATTTCTTAACGAATGCTTCCAAGCCTTGACCCGTCACGTTGTCGCCTAAACACATGACAAAAGAATCCTGACCCAAAAAACGCTTAGCTGTCTTAACCGCGTGCGCCAAGCCAAGTGGTTCTTGAGGAATATAGCAGACGTTAAGGTTCCAGCCTGAACCGTCCTTAACGTAGTCCTCTACGAACTGACCTGTCTCATGTGCTGTTATGATTCCAACTTTTTTGATGCTGGTAGCTGCCACCTGGTCAAGAACGTAGCCTAAGATGGGTTTGTTAGCTACAGGAATAAGTTGTTTGGCACATGTGAAAGTTAACGGCCTAAGCCTCGTTCCTTTGCCGCCACTCAAAACAAGCGCTTTCATGTCAATCCCTACCTCATAAGTGAAACAGGATATTATGACTTACTGTCGCCATTAAAATATTTCTCAGAACCTTTGTAGTTGTATTGCTACAATCACATAATTCTATTAACAAACAGAACAATAACAGCTAACTATTGTTGATCTACCAAACGAAGGATGGATTATGAGGAAATCAAGAGAGCGTTTGTTTTCTTCTTTAATTAGTGGAAAAGGAAAATGCAAATTCACCGCTTCATGCGGTCTATTCTCAAATGCAAGCTACACATGCACCCATACAGGTGGAAGCTACTGCGGCAAATACAGAAGATTAAGCCAACCCCCAAAATATGAAAGAGCTCAAACCCCCTTGTTAATACAGAGGCTACAGTAAAATTAATTATGACTAAATTTCAGATAGCCACTAACAACCCTATTTGGCGGCGACATTTCTCTTTTCTTGTTTTCGAACATTCATTAACTTTGCAACTAAATTAATGATTAGAGCCAATGGTTTTCGTAGAGGTCCCATCACGTTAGCGATGCCACGAATATTTTCTAAGTCAGCTTTGTTCACGGTTTGAGTAACCACTACTAGAAGTATGAAGACAATAACAAAAATTGCGACGCCTAAGACAAGTTGCACCGGGTTGCTAAAAGGCAAGAGAGAAACTGCAAAATAAGTAATCAGCCCAGTTGCTCCTGCAGAGAAAGTAATTTTGGCTGAAAAAATCCAGTCTAAACCCACATCAAATTTTTTCTTAATAAAACGTAGGCTTAAGAAAAAGCCTGGAAAACCCACAATCGTAGTTGTTACAATCAAGCCGATAATTCCGAATTGGGAAACCAACACAAAACTTAGAGGAAAACCAATAGCCACAGTGAGAAGCCCTAACCAAAGGTTGTATCTTGTGTATCCTTGACCGTTAATTAAGCTGTCAATGCTTAGGCTTCCAAAAGCAGAAAAGAGGTAAATCACCGCAAGCAACGCAAGGTAAAGAGGAGCCTGAACAAACTTGTCTGCGAAAATGGTGCTGATGGCGGGTTGTGATAGAGCCATAACTAACGTGGTGACGGGCATCACAATGAGCGCCGCGTACTTAACTGAATACTGGAAAACGTTTTTGAGGGTTTCTTTGTCTTTTTTGGCGTCTAACTTGGAGAAGGCAGGAAACAGCATGGTGGTTACTGGAGTAGCAAAGAAATTGATTAGGACTACAAAGTTCACTGCTACAGAGTAGTTGCCAATCAATGAGTTGTCCGTTACAAAATACGCCATTATGAAACTGTAGAATTGAGTTAGAAAACCAGTAAAGATAGCACCTATCGAAAGCGGCAATCCATACACCAGCATAGTTTTAACTGTCTTTATAAATTCTAATTTGCCATCTACGGATTTGGGCAACGACTGATACATGGTATACATCAGCAATACACCTGTCAAACCTGCAACTAAGATGCCTACTGAAAAGCCGATGACAGCGCCAAGTGTGCCTAAACCGAAAATTACAAGTGCAATAATCAAAGCAGTTTTAATCAATGATTGAACGATCAACATGACACTGTTTAGGTGCATCTTTTCCATGCCGGTGAAGGCGGCTGTTGCCGTGTTAACTAATGCGCCAGTCAATATGAACAATGAAGCTATCTGAATCAATCCAACGATGGCTGGACGTCCATAGAAGTCGGCTAGAAACTGAGAAAGCCCAAAAGACAAAAACGCCAAGGCTAAACCGACAAGGATTTCGAAGGCTAACCCGGAGACAAATACACTTCTTATTTTTGCTACGTTATTTTCACTGTTGTATTCTGCGGAGTACTTTATCATGGCTGTTGTTACGCCCCAATCCCTGAAGGTGGCAATTAGGTTGGGGGCTGCAAGTGCTATTGTGTATAAGCCCATGTTGTCTGCACCTAGGAGCCGGGCAATGAATATTGTGCCGACTGCTGAGATAACGGTGGAGAGCACAAGACCCCACAGTAGGTGAAAGCCGCCTTTAGCTGAAACCTTCCCCATCTCTGTTGCCTTAGACATCCTCTCGTACTAGCCGCCTGCGTCTTTATGAGTTAACTGATGTTTGCGATGTACCGTTTATCATTTTTGGTTTCAGTTGCCTTTTTATCTACCTTTAGTTGCCTGGTCCTTGTGATGCTTCCATACACTTCTTTTCTTCTGTGGAATTTTGTGCTTTTAGTTTTGGGAATAGGGTTTTTTGAGAATTTTTTTAGTTGTTGTATGAGTTTTGTGTGCGTAAGTTGTCTTACTGTTTTGTGGTGGGTTTTTTTTAGTTTGGGTTGGGGTTTGTGTGGTGTTGTTGACACAAAGACAACTTTTCCATGTTGGTTTTTGTTGATTTGACAATTGTTGTTGTTGACTGCGCGCCAATAGTTGTTGAAACCGATTAAAGAAATGTGACATGGCTAATTATTCATCTTCTAACGAGTTAGAACTCACATTAGTGGCAGTCGCATACCAGCAAGGATAGTAAAAGTTCAATTAGGCTTCAGGTTAGTAGACCGAGACTAAAGGTTAATGCCCCGTATTCTATCGATAACTCATTTGAAAGATAAAAGTGACAAAATTTTTGATTTCATTAGAACCAGCTGTCGGCATTATATATATTTGCATATTATATAATCTTATAAGCGTAAAATGAAAACAAAAGTCATGGCACGAATATCAAGAATGCGAACCATAGTTTTGATACCATTTACTTCAATTATCTTTATCTTGGGTTGGCTCTCATTGTGCTCTGGATCCACAAACAGCAAAAAAAAAGCCAAAAATCACCAGCAGAAACCGCGCTTTAGTAAAAGCCCTTGAAAAACATTGATAACCAACTCTTAAGTTGGAAAGGGTACCTAGCAACCCATCGATGAAATTTTCTATACTGCCTCGGAAATAATTCTTGATAAAATCGTTAAGCCATGCTTAACTTTTAGTTTTTTTTCGCCTATCCTTGTCCGGTAACTTATGGGATCTTCCACTATTGAAAATCCACTTTTTCCCACGTAATTATTTAGTTCAACTTCTATGTCAAAGCTCTTAGATTTAGGAATCCAGTTCCGCATCAAATCTGCCTTGATAACACCCAACCCAGTAAGAGGATCTTTCATGTCTATATTATTTAGTAAAGTATGAGCGGAGGCGATTAGTTTATTGCCGATATAGAAAACCTCTTTCATAGCTTTAATCGGGTATGTAGAATTGAACCTATTGCCGCACACCATACCTATTGTTGAATCATCTTGCAAGATTTTTACCATATCAGGAATGTATTCCGCGGGGTATGTGAAGTCTGCGTCGTTTAATATTACATATTGAGCTTTACTGTCAAGGCATTTGAGCCCAAAGCTTAGGGCATCCCCTTTGCCCTCTCCTTGCTGAAAAACAACGTCTGCACCTAAATTTTTTGCAACACTAACAGTGTTATCACTGCTGTTTCCATCGACAACCAGAATTTTTAGATTGGAAAGCTGATTTTTGAGTTCCTTTATTGTATAGGCTAGACCTTCCTCTTCATTTAGTGCAGGAATGATTGCCTGTGCAGTTTGTCCAGTGAATCTTTGCTCGCCTTTAACCATGGCGGATCATTCCTCTATAACCTAGAATTCAGCCATATAAAGAGTAAAATGAAAAATTTCATTTACCAAATTAATGAATTATGTATGTAAGGGAGTTTTATTCAGCTGCATTTGCAAAGTTCAATTTGAAGATGACAACTACAATTTGAAGGGTGCAGTTATGCCATAGCTTAAATTATCTTCATTGAATTAGCTGCTTCTTTGTTTTATCAAGACTTACTACAGTTTTTCCTTTAAAACCTCGATTATCTTCTTACCGGTTTTTCCTTCGCCAAACGGATTTACCCAGCTTTTTTGCTTATTAACCATGAGTTTTGCGGCTTCAAGAATCTGGTCAGGGTTAGTTCCCGCCAACATGTTTGAACCGACATCTATGGTTTCTGGCCTTTCTGTATTATCCCTCAAAGTCACACAAGGAACCCCTAAAACGCAGGTCTCCTCCTGCACTCCGCCCGAATCAGTTAAAACAAGTTTAGCCATGCCCTCAAGCTGCAGAAAACCTAAATAATCCAATGGCTCCACCAAAGAGAGCCCACGGGTATCTAAACCAAAAGCTTCAAGTTGCTTTTTTGCTCGGGGATGAATCGGATAAATTAAAGGTATCCCAAACTCTGCCTTCACCCTCTGCAAGCCAGCAATTAAACCGGAGAACCTTTCTTTGTCGTCAACGTTTTCTGCCCTATGTGCAGTGGCCAAAATAAATTTGCCAGGCTCAACGCTTAGACTTTCCAGAGCTTTGGATTTTGATTTAGCGATACCTAAATTTTGGTGAACTGCATCGACAACGGTATTACCAACCATAAAGACATTATCTGCGACGATTCCTTCATGCAGTAAAATGTCTTTTGATTTTTTTGTGGGCGCAAACAAATAATCTGAACAATGATCTGTCAAAATTCTGTTAATCTCCTCAGGCATATGCCTATCATAACTACGCAAGCCAGCCTCAACATGCCCAACTTTAATCCCTAATTTGACAGCCGCAATAGCACCTGCCAACACAGTGTTCGTGTCCCCTTCAACCAAAATAACATCTGGATGTTCCTTCAACAAAACTTTCTCAATACCTGTCAGCATCGCCCCGGTTTGTTTTCCGTGGTTACCTGAACCTACGTCTAGATTATACTTTGATACCGGCAACTCTAACTGTTCAAAAAAAACTTTATCCATGAGATACGAATAATGCTGACCTGTGTGTAATATAAAAAAATCTAGCCCCAAACGATCGCATTCTCTGATTATAGGTGAGCACTTTACGATTTCGGGTCGAGTTCCGAAAATTATGGCAATTCTCAATTTAACGGTATCTCCAGTGAATGTTGAGTTATGATTCTTGTAGTTTAGCTTAATAGGTTTACTATAATGTGGTTTGCATTTTGTTTTTCTTGTGATGTTGGTAGGTGTGGGGTTTTTTCATTGGGGGGTTGCTGTGAGGATGGTTCCAGAGCATTTCTGTCGGTTGCAATCTTAACTCGTGCTTCCGAGATAGTGTGCGAGAAGTACAAGAGGTCTACCTATTTTATGTGTTTTCAGGTTTTCGTCTTAAACGTTTGACCGCTAATACTGTAAAAATCAAAAGTATTTCGGGAACGAACAAACCAATGGAGAGCGCATTTAAATAGGAAGCAGGTTGAGTCGTTGATGACTTCGCAAATTGTATATTTATTTGATGGATACTAAATTGGGTTGTGTACCATACGTAAAAGTTTTCTGAATCTTGCGTGTAACCCTGGTTTGTTGCTTGTTGGTTGTCTATGAATAAGGTTGGGGTGGCTCCAGATGATATTAGAGTTTTTGATATGGTTATGTTACTGTACCCTGTTGTGCTGTTTTCGCCTGTTACTGTGAAAGACACTGTTGTTGCAGAGGATTGGTTTGTTGCTATGGTAACCTTAGACATCTGTGAGTTGGTTATGTTTCCTGTGATCGTAAGGTCAATTGTTGTGCCATTATCCGTCATTGCTTTTACAGTTGCTTCATATGGAGTTGGAGAAGGCGTTGGGGTTGGTGTTGGAGTATGGTTTGGAGTGCTTGTTGGTTTTGGTGTCGATATTGGGTTTGGTGTAGGCGTTGGCGGTGGAGTGATCTCTGGCGTAGGAGGGGGGGAATTTGTTACTGCAAATAAATTACTGACTCCTGTGCAGTTCTCATAACTAACTGTAATATTGACGTCTGAGCCAGGAGCAGTTATAGTAACTGAAGTTGAGCCTACACCATTAATGAAAGCATCAATCGTGCTAGGACTAATTGATCCTGCAGAATAAGTCAGGTATGGCGACGCCAACATAGGGTGTAGCGGTGTTCCCGTACACGTCTTTAGCCGTTACAGTTATGGTGAAAGCTGAACCAGCAGTCTGAGGACTATTGACAGGAGCAAATGTGAAATGGTTAAGAGCCCCAGGATTAACGGTAAAAATGTTGCTCGTTCCAGATACACCTGATCCAGTTGTGAAGAGTGTAACTGCTGAACCTGCACCGGTAACTGTCACTGAACCCGTCCAAACACCACTCGAGAACAAACCAGTGACAGATGGACTAACACTACCAGCTGAAACATTCAAAGTGTTGGTTCCAACATAGTTCGGAAGAGTATTATTGGAGACATCTTTAGCTGTAATTATTATGTTAAACGATGTACCCGCAGTCTGAGTACCAATAGAACTAAACTCAAAATGATCCGGTGGAGGAAAATTCACGGTAACAGAGATAGCAGAACCTGTAGCACCTTCATAGTTAGTATCGCCACTATAAACCACTCGGAACTGATAACTACCAACAGTTGGAGAATTATAAGTCGTAGAAGCTGAACCGTTGCTTAAAGGCACCGCAGAATCTATGGTAGTCCATGAGCCAGTTCCGATTTTGACTTGGAAAGTGGCTGTACCAGTTGGAGTTGGGCCTCCAAAAAAACCAGAAATAGACACAGAAACTGTAACTGTATTATTAACGACAACAGGGTTTGGATCAACTAACGGAGCTGGAATAATTGGATTAGCTTTGTTTACATTTATAGATGCAGGACTTGCTGTTACGGTATTGTAGTTGTTGTCGCCGCTGTAGACTGCTCGGACGCGATAGTTGCTTCCAACTGAGTTTGGAGTATAGGAGTCTGAGGTTACATAGCCAGTAGACAACGTTTTTATTGTGCCAAGTTGGGTCCATGTTGAACCGTTGTTTGTAGAATATTGGAATGTTACTGTTCCAGTCGGAGTGACGCTTGAAATTCCAGAAATAGTTGCGGTGGCAGTTATTGATTCGCCCAGGTGGATTGGGCTTGTCGGGTTCAGAGTTGGAGCTGAAACCGTTGGATTAGCCTTATTTACCGTTAGTGAGGCCGCGTTTCCTGTTGCACCATTGAACTTGTTGTCGCCGCTATAGATTGCCCGGATGCGATTGTTGTTTCCAACCGTGTTTGGAGTATAGGAGTCTGAGGTTGCAGAACCTTTAGACAACGTTTTTATGGTGCCAAGTTGGGTCCATGTTGCACCGTTGTCAGTTGAGTATTGGAACGTTATTGTTCCGGTAGGTGTGCCACCAATGCCACCTACAATTACTTTGGCCGTTACAGAACCGCCTAAAGTGATAGGGCTAACGGGACTAAGAGTTGGAACAGAAACAGTTGAGGAACTAGCAGCTTCTGCGACTTGCGAACTTGCAAGTAGGCAAATTGACAGCAAAATCAAAAATGCTACAACAAGCAATTGTAGTTGCTTCATGTTTCTCCATTCTGATTGATGGTTGATCTAAATTTGGGTTAATTATCATTAAAATATAGGGTTTCTATTTGCTTAAACCTTTCCTATTCTTATAGTTTCAGAGTTGCCCATGCATATAAAAGATACGGGATTAACACCCTCGGTTCATGCAGCAAGAAGATCACAAACATCGGAGTTTCTATCGTTGTCTCTTATGATTTCACGCGACTGTCGTGGCAAAAAGGGGTTAGGTTGCAGAGAACGCTGCAATCAGGTGGATGTTATTTAGAAACATTATCGAGTCGTCGTAGCCGTAGTATCTGCTGGCAGTTGCGTAGAAAGTGTATTTGTTGCCCGCTATGACGTTGTATGCTGCTTGAGCATTCATGTCAAAATAAACGCGTTCATCTGTTGGGCCGGGTGTTCTTGTTCCATGTAAGCAGATATCGAGGTTATTCCAGTCAGGTGAGGTTGGGGAGGTTCCAAGGTACAGTGCACATGAATTGTTGTAATACATGTCAATGTAGCCAACGTTCAGTGTGACGATGACAACACCATTTGAGGGCGCAGTTATTGTGACGTCGCCGATGGGGATTGCTATACTGTCATTGCTGTTAATGTCAAGAGCGATATACTCAATTATTGTGGAGTTTACGGTGGTAATTCCGGGTGGACCTTGAATACCTTGTGATCCTGTTGCTCCTATTGGACCTTTAGGGCCGGTTGCTCCTGTTGCTCCTGCTGGTCCAGTAGTCGCCAGTCGCTCCGGTCATTCCAGTAGCTCCCATGTCTCCTTTATCGCCTTTCTCACCTTGTGGTCCAGTAGCGAGCTGGGTTGAAACCACCGCTGATACAATGCCAGCAACTGCAATTGTTAAAATTAGCACGATAATTAGAGTTGTTTTTTGAATCGCTATTTTCTCCAATTTTGTAACCCCAATACCAGTATTGTTCCGCTCGACTTAAATTACCTTACATTTACTTTGCTTCCTATTTGATTTTGCAGGAGTGATTATGCATCGCTATTGAAGGTAACCTAAATAAATCTTGAAGAATGGGGGTTGTTGATTATTCCTAAAGTGTGGTGAAAGCATCCATTATTTCATTTGTTCAGCGAAGTTTAGCTGCAGATCTGTAATCAGTCTTCTCAGACGTTCCCTTTCTGTATTCTCAAGTTTGGATTCTATTTTATCGACAAGCGAGATTATGCAGTCTATGGCGACATGAGCTCTGATGAGGTCTTTGTTAATTTTGTTAGTATGAGGATCAACTCTTAAACCTATATAACGCCAGGCTTGCTCACTTAACAGCATAATAAATAACTCTACAAGTTGGTAAATATCCAAAGAAGATATGTCAACTGGGCGTTGTTCTTGCTCTTTGTTTTCAGACTCATTTGGTATGGAGCTCAATTACAGAACCTCTCTTATGATAGAATGCTTTTTTTCCTAATTCCTAATAGGAGTATGTTGTTTTAAATATTTTTTGAAAAAAATGTAAAGAACCCTGGAGAGCAAATCCAGCTTTAGTTCTTTTGTTATTCTCATCTTGCGCGGTTGTGGGGTGTGGGTGATGTGGGTGTGACCTGGTTATGCAGGATGGCAAAAATTTCTATTATCTTGCTATAACTGTCAAGAATTGTTCAGGCTCCATGTTTACTGTTGGATAAACCGCCAAAGCCAAACTATAGAATACATCGTCATGGCTTCCCCTCGGATGAGAAAAGCTAGAAAATTGATTTTTAGGGTATGTGGATAATAGTAAAAAATTCTAAGGCCCCTTTTACCATAGGTTCTATAACTATAATATCGTTTTATAGTTTCGCTTTTTTTTAAAGTAACAGTTATATCACACACTAACATAATATCGCAAGTGATATGTTGGATGAAGCAAGAACAAGCTGAAGGGGTACCCAGAGGTCTTCTGCGCTTTCTAGTCTTGAAATTCTTAGCTGAGATGCCTATGTCAGGCAAAGAAATTGTGGAAAAAATCGAGCGTGAAACTGTCGGAAAATGGAAACCAAGTCCCGGATCAATCTACCCTCTTCTCGCTGGACTCCAAGTGAAAGGCTTCACTCAGGAGCAGTCACCAGTTGTAAGTGGAATGAAGCGTTACTTTCTTACAGACGATGGGAAAGAATTCTTCAAAGAACAATTATTGCTTGGGAAAAAATTTATAGAAAAAATGGAGTATCTTGCGCCGATGTTCATTGGAATATTCCATTTTGGGATAAACGAGGAAAAGTTGCTTTGTGCCAAAGAATCGGCAAAAAGAGTTATAGAGACGTTTATAGAATTAGACGCTAAAAAAGAGACTCTGACAAAGGAAAATTTTACGGAGATAGCAAGAATCTTGGATAATTCCAATACCGAGCTTAGAAAAATTATTGAAGAAATCAATAGAGAAAACTAACCTCGAATTTCTGAATAGACAATGTGGTGTTTTGATATGGGTCTAAAATCTAGTTTTATGATTGCTTGGCGATCATTATCCAGAAGAAAAAGCAAAAACCTCAGTGCAATTCTAGCTGTAACTTTAGGTGTGACTTTACTTGTAGGCATCCAGATCACGACAGCTACCCTAGATAATGCTTTTCTGGCAAGCCTTTCTCAAAATCAAGGCGAAGTGGATGTTCAAATATCAAATGCCACCCTTGGCGGCTATCTCAAAATTGAAGACCTCGCCCTGATATCTGATCTTGCTCCTGAAGCAGTCGGGATCACACCGGAACTTACAGCTCAAATTACCTGCATTAGTAGAAAGCCAATTCGACCCGAAGATGAATGTGGCTGGAATACCCGTAGATTATCCTGAGGTTTTCGGCGCTTTCTACGATTGGAAAACAGGAAATAAACTGGACCTCAATAGCCTTCTAGATAGTAACACAAGCATCTTGTTATCAAGCAATCAAGCCGAAAAATTAGGGATCGATAAAGATGCATTGCTGCCTGTTAAATTAACGACTGAATTCACAAACCTCACTAAAACACTCATACCTCCAAACGTTCCATTAGTTAATTGGACAATCAACGCAAACCTCACAAGCGCAAACTACGTCCTTAACAGCAGCTTAACCAACCTGTCCATAGAAGTACAACCAGTCAATTTTCAAGGTATCGTAATGTTATACACCTCTGAATGCCCCAATCTGAATCTAACAAACTATTCCCATGTTAACATAACAGCTATAGGTTCCCCAAATGCCGCGGTAATACTGGGCTTTCTTTTAGACGACGGTACCACAATGACCGTGGCAAACCTAACGGACCCATCAACCCTAAACACCCTGTCCTATGACTTAACACCCTACACAAACAGAACCCTGAGTGGCACAAGCTTCCTAACAGTTATTAGTATGAATGGAACCAACGCAAAACTCGATATAAGCGAGATAGCCTTTGAAACATCCAACCAAACCGCCCAACGGCTACCACTTGCGAAATATTCATCTAATATATCACGAGTGGACCTGCAAGTAGTAGGCTTATACGATTCTAACCGCCCCGGAATAAGCTCACAATATTCAGGAGCAGTATTTAGATTAGAATACCTTCAGGACTGGCTTAGTTTAAAAGATCAAAACCAACAGACAAACATCATCAGCGCCTTTTCAATAGCCTACAAAGGAAACCATTTTGTCAAAGAAATAGATGAAAACTACCTACAAGCTAAAATAGACCACCTAAACGCCACAATCCCCAAAGCTATCGATACTAAAACAGGTGGACCAGTCGACATCTATCAGATCAGCTCTGCTCGACTAGACTTCTTTGATCTTGCCTCGTTCTTCATCACCTTGATGAGCACTATGCTAACCGCGTTGGGCTTTCTGATCATGCTAACAGGTGTGCTGCTAATCACCAATATACAGCTTATGAGTGTTGAGGATAGAGAATTCCAAACAGGAGTAATGCGAGCCGTCGGAGAAAACCGCAGAGGAATTTTCTATTCCATAATGATTGAAAACCTATTTCAAGGAGTAATCGGAGGCCTACTAGGACTTTTAGGGGGATTGGCTTTCGGACAAGCGGTAGCTGTATATCTTGTGAGCTTATTTGGAACAGGTCAACTTAGCGTCCAACCAGTCATCTCTGAGACAACAATTATCCTATCAGTCATAATTGGCGTAGTCCTCAGCATCGTAACCGGGATTCTTCCAGCCCTAAGAGCTTCACAAGTGAAAATAGTGGAGGCTCTGAGAGGAATACAAGTCAAGTTCAAGTCAAAATCAAGCAAAAACCTGGTTGCCCTCGGTGTCCTGATGGCGGTGCTGGGCACCTTTGTTCTGCTATACAACGGAAATATTGACCAGAAAACCCAGGTGATCTGGAGCGGCCAAGGGTGGGATAGCTTAGATGAATGGAGAAATCTGCTGATAGGTTTTGGCTTTCTAACAGGTGGCTTAGGCTTTATTTTATCCCACTTTGTGGATCGTGTTAAAGCCTTCAACATCGCTGCTATCACGCTTTGGGCGTTTCCCTCTTTTCTGTTCATCTACGCTATGGGCAACTGGGTAAAAGGAATCACAGGTTTATCTATTGATATCTTGATTTTGGGAATTGTCGAAATAATCATCGGGTCTCTCTTATTTGTCGCCCTCAACTTGTCCATCCTGATGCGTGGCCTTAGAACGATATTAATCAAAATTCGGGGCGCAAAAGGCATCGGCCAATTCTCTCCCGCCCTCATATCCTCACACATCACTCGCTCCACTTTGACCTTTGCCATATTTGCAATCATTCTAACCCTAAACGTTCTGGTTGCCGCGCTTATCCCAACCAGCTTGGGAACTGCAACGCAGATCGAACAAGATTCTAACGGAGTTGACTTCACAGTCTTTCTAAGCAAACCAGAGTCAATCATACCAGGAACAAACTACACTCAAGAACTCCTCAAGATCGATAATCGAATAACTGATGTAATTGGGTTTAAGACTTTTAAGCCTGGTACGGATTTCACAAAGTTTGTAGCCCTTACAGATCCCAAGTCTGATGAGTTTGATTATAAAACAGATTTGCTTCCAATCGGGTTAGGTGAGTTTAAGCCAGAGCAAATTAGAGGTAACGCCTCAAGCTACTTAGACATTAACTGGCGCTATCCTGCCTATATCTCAACTTTCCCAGACGGGGTTCGCGAATTTGTGGTTTCTGATATGTCAGATAGTCTAGTGCAGGAATTATCCAAAAAGTCATGGGATTTACTCTTTAATCCTCAGTATGAGATGGCTGCATATAATGTTTCATCGGATTTGCTCTCTGTCTTTTCTGGCGAAGGAGACCTCTCCAGCTTGGACTTTGGATCAGGAGGCGGCTTTGGCGGAAATGGTGAAGACCCATTAATAGGCATGGAACCTTTAACAGATAACACAACTAGCATAATCAAGCATCCTATAGTATTCACGGACTCTTTCTTGCTGCCAGTTGGACTGCAGATTTGGATACCTATGAATTCCTCCTCAGAAGTATTACCAAACTATCAAGCATTCACAGTTGGCGCTAGTCTTGACTCACAAAGAGGCGGCGGTTTCCCGTTCGGAGGAGGACTAAGCTTTGGATCACAAGATAGCGACTTTAGTTCTATATTAGGTTCGGTTTATCTCTCTGGATACTGGACAAATCAAACAGATTACCTGGGAGAAGCAAACGGTGAAACCTCAACTTCAAGAGCACCCGACCAGTATGATGCATTTATGGTTAAAACTTCCCTTCCAGTCGATGACCCCCAACTCGAAGACATTGCAAAAAAAATCCAGGAATTCACAAACACAAACGGGCTAGGATACCGTCAACTTGCCGGAGACGACTTCTATGTTGCAAGCACTACCTTAACCTACTCAAGCATCGAAACCACCTTAGAAATGACCGATCGCATAGCATCTTTTCTTCAAATATACGTCACATTCGGTCTTGTTATAGGCGCTGTAGGTATGGGCGTAATCTCAGTGCGTAACGTTTCTGAGAGGAAACGCGAAATTGGCATGATGCGAGCCATAGGTTTCTCAAGAAGGGAAGTTGTGCTATCTGTTCTCTTTGAATTAGTAGTCTTGGGAATAATCGGTTTACTAATCGGCGTGGTTAACGGTTTACTCATTAGCGTAGGGTTTGCTAACATGCAAGATGTCGCACTGGTGATTCCTTGGCAAGAAATCGGAGTTTACCTCTCCATCATCGTGTTCATAGCTATAGGTTCAGGTTCAATACCTGCACTTGTGGCATCAAGAATTCCCCCTGCAGAAGCCTTGAGGTATGTCGGATGATAAACAGCAAAACAATAGAACCCCAAGAAAACGCCATTCTTCAAATAACTAGCCTGCATAAGCGCTACAACCAAGGCAAATCAAACGAAGTTCACGCTCTTCGAGGAGTAGACTTAACGGTTAATAAAGGAGATATGATGGCTATTATGGGCCCATCAGGATGCGGAAAAACTACGTTGTTAAACATGATAGGTAACTTAGACCGTCGCTCGCAAGGACAAATAATAATCGACAGAGTAGACACCTCCAGGCTATCTGATGCTGAGAAGACAGCATTTCGCCGAGACAAAATCGGGTTCATTTTTCAGCTCTTCAATCTCTTTCCGTTTTTGAGTGCTGTTGAAAACGTTGAAACGCCCCTACTGCTGCGGGGCTTAAACTCTGGGTTAGCAAGAGAGCAGGCAAAAATGATGCTTCGCGAATTAGGTATGGGCGATCGCCTCTATCACCTGCCAAAAGAACTCTCAGGTGGACAACAACAAAGGGTCGCTATTGCGAGAGCATTGATAAATCAACCTGCCATAATCCTTGGAGATGAACCTACTGGTGATCTTGACTCATCAACGAGTGCGGATGTTATGGATCTTTTCCGTCGAATCAACAGAGTTAATCGACAAACGTTAATTTTGGTTACGCACAACCGCTGGATTGCAGAGAAATGCGATTATATTGTTCACATGAGTGATGGTCAAATTTCTGGTGTTGAAAATAATCCAAGCATGGAGGCTAAATGATGAAAGCCTACTATTCTGCGCTAATAGACAAATCAACCCCCTTAGAAAATGCCAAATTATCCAAAAACCTATCTGCTACCATAAAGAGAAATCTCAAAACCCGCAGATCCAAAATACAGCGTAAGGAATTCAACACCTTCATTTTTCTATCAGCAGAAAAAAAGCTCCAAAAAACACTCGATTCAGACACTATTGAGCAAACACAAAAAATACTACAAAAACAGCTCCAAAAATATTATCTTAAGAACCGATCAAAGTTGGAAAAAAAGCTTAAAAACAGCCGGGAGCTAAAGGAGACCTCGCAGATAGTAGGCACGTTCCTTAAGGAGATAGATCCCAAACTCCAAAAAGTATTCAACATTCAACTGAAAAAACAGCTCTCAGAACTGCCAACAAAATTCTATCATATCCAAAACAATAGTTTAATTGCAATTTGGGACTTAACTGAAGAGAATGCAGTCCAAGTACATCTGTCAGCTTGTCCAGATCAAGTCTTCAAGCTTCTGCAAATTCAACAACCTGATTTAGAGGAAATGGTTGATAAGATAGAGTTTCTCAATTTTTTCTCAACCTTTCTAGATCCAACCTTAAAACGCTTAAAAGATATGGATGGAGTCTTAGAGATGCTAAAGTTGGGTCTTGAAGGAACACACTTCAAAAGCACCGAGAAGGAAACCCAAAACAAGCTTGAGATGTTTCTACGCATTTTATCAGCTAAACTCAGTGCGCTTCAAAACATGGATAAAGCGATCCTTTCGATTTTTAAATTATTCATCGAAGTAAACGGGTACTTTAGCAGAACCAAGGTTATAGAACCAGATTCTGCCTGCCACAAAGTCATCGAAGAAGCAACCCATAAGATAGATAATGGCAGAAGTCTTGTAGCTGAGGTTCAAGAAAAACTTGAAGTCTGCCTACTTGACTTAAAAGATTATATGGATGAAACAAAGAATGGAGTAAAAATCGTTAGCTCCAAAGACGAGTTTAAACTTGCAATATTAAACATGGCTGAATTGAGCTCTGATTTGTTCATTGAAGCAGAGCTATCAAAGCTTTGGATAGACTTCTTTAGCGCAGACATTCCCTTCTTTGCTTTTCAGTCCACGCTCTTTAATATAAAAACTCCTCAGCTTTCAGATGCCTCAGCTGAAAGCATCATCTCAGTTAGAGCCTTAGTTAAAAACTATACCTTAGGACAAACTACTGTGTATGCCGTCAGAGGAGTTGACATTGACATTAAGGACGGCGAGTTTGTAGCTATAGTGGGCAACTCTGGAGCTGGAAAGACGACTCTGCTTAACTGTATGGCTGGGCTTGACGATCCCGATTATGGAGTTGTATACTTTAAGGGAAAAGACCTTCATAGTTTGGATGATAAAGAAAAATCAAGGGTTAGATTGCTTGATATGGGATTTATTTTCCAAAATTATGCTTTGTTGCCTCATTTCAACGCCCGAGAGAATGTGGCGTTGCCGGCTGATATAGCGGGTTTTAGCAAAGATTTGAAGAACAGAATAGAAGAGCTTCTTGAAGGTGTTGGAATCAGTAAGCAAGCTAAGCAGTATCCAGCGCAGTTAAGTGGTGGACAGTTGCAGCGTGTCGCTATAGCCCGTGCTTTGACTAACCGTCCTAAGGTTTTATTTGCTGATGAGCCTACAGGTGACTTGGACTCTCAAACTGGAAAACAAGTAATGGAATTGATTAAGAAATTTCATGAAGAAACCAAAACTACCATCATTATCATTACTCATGAACAAGAAATCGCCAATTATGCCCAAAAGCAGATAAAAATAGAGGACGGCTTAATTGAAAACCTGCCCTGACATAGAGGTTCATTTGTAGATATTGTCATGATGTTCATATCTTCTTGTAGTGACCTTTTTTCTAACCTCATCTGTATCGTAAACAAGAAAGAGCCAATATGCACTCTCCGAAAAGGCTGCATCGGACTCTTCAACGGCTTGAATTGTTTAGGATCGTCCAATAGGTCTATTATTTTTCTGTACAGCGCTCAAAAGTATCGCTTAGTTTGTTTATAAAATACTTGCCTTTGGATCAACAACTGCCTTGTCTAAGAAATACCTTTAGTCAGGGGGTTTTTTTGGAGTTACTGGATATTGTTTTTTTAAATCCTTTTGCTGTTTTTGCGAATGGTTTGTTTTTTTTTTGTCTTGCGTGGTTGTGGGTTTTTTTGGCGCCACATTTTTTTGTTTGTGGATTTTGTTGTGTTTTGTTTTTGGGGTTGTTTTTGCTGGTTGTTTGGTTGTGGTGTAGGCTGTTTTGGCTTCACTAGTATGTTGGTTTAGCTTGGTTGTGGGTGTGGGGTATGTTGAAGTGAGCTGGTTGTGTGATAAAGTGGTATGATGCTTGTTAGACTTTAGGTGTGGTGTGGATGGTTGAGCACGTGCTTAGAGTAAGATGTAGAACGATAACTTTTTTATCTTACTTTACAGTATTACTTTTTGTTGTTTGAGGACAAGAACATGGTCGAATCCGTAACAGTATCCACCAAGATTCCAAAACAGCTGAAAGAAAAAATGCGGCAGTTTAATATTAAACCATCAAAGATTCTGCGGAAAGCCCTTGAAGAGGAAGTTAAAAAAAGAGAGATCCAAGAGCTAGAACAGGAAATAAACAGGTTAAAGCCAACCCTAGAAAAAATAAGCCTTGAAGACATAGTGATAAACATAAGAGAAGACCGAGATAGCCGATGAACTATCTATTCGACGCCTCAGCCATATTTAGAGCCATCAAAGAAAACAAAACAGACGCCTTAGCTGGAAACGGCACCGTAGAATTAGCAAGGTATGAACTGATAAATATTATATGGAAAAACTATTTCTTGCAAGCAAAAATCTCAAAAGAAGAAACCAAAATTATTGCAAAAGCAGTCAAGCACACTCTTAGGATCATGGAGGTCTTAGAGATAGTTGACAAAGAAGAACAAATACTGGAAACCGCAACTGAGCTAAACATTACATTTTACGATGCTTCATACGTTTACCTTGCCAAAGAAAAAGACCTACAACTAATAACCGAGGACCTACGCCTTAAGAAAAAGATACCCTCCACCATCCACGTATCTACGTTAGATGAAATCTAAAAGGTTTAGCTACCTCTCAAATCCAGAAAGCTGATTTACAGCCATAGAAATATTACATTGCCCAAATCCAAAATGGAATAAACTTCACGTTTAAACCATCAACAATTTCTTCTTTTTCATAATCATATGTTATTATTGTGCATCCAGTTAGATGCATCGTTTTAGCAGCTTCTACAAGAGCAGAAATCTCACGTTTGCGAGTTTCAGGGGCAGACACATCATAAGAGACTTGCAATAACTGCGGATTTTTTTCATTAATCATGAAATCAATTTCTTTGCCAGATCTTAGTTTGAGATAACATATTGTCTCTCCGACTTTTCTGCGCCTAAGTAATTCAATAAACACAGCATTCTCAAGAGCTCTTCCCTTGTCTATCTCGCCGAATAGTTTTGAGAGACCAATGTCTATCATATAGGTTTTCTGTTGCTTGGCGAACCTTTTTTGAGCGCTCTTGTGAAACTGTTCAAGTGTCGCTACAAAAAACACTGCCCTTGCATACTCTAAGAAGTTAAGAATAGTTTTTCTGCTTACTTTTAAGCCAATGCTACAAAAATAATTGTATGATTTAGTTGAGCTAAAATAAGAAGCGTAGTTGCTTGCTAATATCCTGAGAAGAACACTCAAATCACCTGTTTCCCTGAGTTTGTATCGCTTGATTATATCCCTGAAAAATATAGCATCGAAGTATGAAGATAGTAGTTCCAATTTTCTTTGTATATCATTTGTCAATGCTACCTCTGGAAATGAACCGTACTCAAGAAACTCATCAAGCGCTTTGAGTATAAGCCCTTTCTTAGCTGAGTACCTCAAACTATTTTCTTCTTCGTTGATGCCTTTTGCTTTTGTAAATTCACGGAAGGAGAAGGGGTAAACAGTATATGACAAATTTCTACCTGCGAGGGCGGTCGATATCTCAATGCTGAGCAATTCAGATGATGAACCTGTAATGACAATTCGATATTTGTGGATATCATAAATTTTTCTAACCCATTTATCCCAGTTTTCAACGTTCTGGATCTCATCCAAAAAAAGGTAGATTAGTCCTTGCTCCGGGGTGAATGCAATACTGTGCGCGATTAAGAGGTTGTCTAAATCTGTGGCTTTTGCTGCAATAAGCCGTTCATTCTCAAAATTTACATAGATTATGTTGCTTTTCTTTATGCCGCTGTTCAATAGTTGTTCTATACACTGGAACATCAGGCTTGTTTTTCCTGAACGTCTAACACCGGCAATAGTGATGATTTTTTCAGCGTTTATGTCTACGTCTATTTCTCTCATTACCGTTGGCGGTATTTCTAGGCTTTTCCACATTTCAAGCACGTATCGAAAGTCGTCAATTGTTGGCATAACGTTTAGTATAATAAACGTATTATATATATTTATGTATAGTATAGTATAGTATACTAAAAATCTAAATTAGACAAACTAAATAGCCGCAGTTTGGTTTCAAAAATATCATATTGAACCCGGGCAGGCTTTGAACCAGCGGCTTCCGCTTTGCGAACAAAATAGATGTGAGTTGTTGGTTCTATGTTCCTAGAAGTTTGGTGGGTGTTGCGTAGGTTGGTTTGTTTTGTTGTGGAACTATCCTGTTATCCTCTTGGAACAACTGCCAAAAACTGTTCAGGCGCCATAATTGCCGTAGCATAAACAGCTAAAGCAATACTCCAAAAAACATCATCATGCGTTCCGTAAGGATGCGAGTAGCCGATGTTACCATCTTTACGTAAAACATAGCGTTCAACATTAAGCTCTGTGCAGATCTCTCCCCGGTAAGGACGCTCCCAATTTTGCAGTGGATAAAAAAACTGTTTGTTCATCATACGCTGCTTAAGCAAGCCAGCCATCTCGCTTTTTCTTGGCACACTAAAACAAACACCTTCAGCGTTGTCTATGCCTGCATTTTCCATGTCAGCAATGATTGATGGACCTTCGCGGGTGAAGTCGACGCGTATTTTTTCAAATCCGCCCCAACGGTCCTGCAGAGCCTTAAGATAACCTAAAACGGTTGCATAAAGGGTTGGCTGCTGAAAAATCTTCAGATGCCTCAAATACAGTTTATCGTTTTGCCGCTCAACCACAGAGAGAACGCAGTAGTCTCTGGTTTGTGCCAAGTCAAGTCCAGCGAAAAATTCTCCTTTAATATTTGAGTCTGGGTTGAATTCTTGCAGGTCTTGGCCGCAGCTTTTGTTTGTGCCCACGCATGAAGCAATTAGGCTTTGTGTTAACCAGACATTGTCATCTTCTACCCATTCTGCCTCCATCTCGCGCCGCCACCTGGAGGGGTCGTCGCCCATTTGTGTCTTAATTTTCTCTATGATGCCTGGTTTTAATGGACCGTTGGGATAAAGGGCTTTTTCAACTGTGACATGGCTGGTTTTAAAGTCGTAAAAATCTTTATGGTTGAAAATTTTAAAGAATACGCTGTCACTATTCCAAGGAGTACTGCTGCAAACGAATTTTCCATCAGTTGTCCCTAGAGTATAAAGAATAGCGTCATAGAGTTCTTGGTCGTTTGGAACAAAATTAAATTCGTCACAATAAACCACATCTAATGTTGGTCCCCGTATTGTTTCTGGGTTATTTGGGAATGCTTCTATGCTGCTTCCGTTGGCAAAGTGAATTTGAGTTCTCTGAGGCTTAAATGCAATTCCTGGCGGCAGTTTGTGTGTGAAGAGAGCAATACGTGAGAGAATTCTTTTTGTTTGCCGCCATGAAGGACCAACTATTCCGATTGCACTTTGAGGATGAGCTGTTGCATACCACAAGAGCAGAGCGGCTATTATGAAGGTTTTTCCGCTTTGTCTACACCAACGAGCCGCAGTGAATTGGTTGTCTTGGAACATCTGGATGAATTCTGCTTGATAACTAAAAGGTTTAAAGCCCACTATTTGCTCAAAAAATTTTAGAGGGTCCAAGCTTAGATTCTGGGTCTTTCTAATTTCCGCTTGCCTGATTTCCCTGTTAGTTTGCTGGACGCTATGCCACCGGGGAAGAATCTGGTTGGGACGAAGAGCTCTGGCTTTTTTCCTTAAGTAATTGCGCATTTAATTCCTCCATTTCTCTAAGTTTAGCTTCGATTTGGCGGTAATCGATGTAGTCGGCAAGGAGTTCTTTGTAGGTTTTAGCGATTGTTGCGACTACTTGTAAACGTTGAACTTCAACTTTGTCTAGTCCTGGTTTTATGGCTAATTTTAGTGCGCCTACGAGAATTTTAGCGGTTTCTTCTACGCTTGGTAGCTCTCTTGGGATGGAAATGGAAGTGTTAACGTAACCTTTTGCTTTGAGTTCTATGCCTAGGCGTTTGCATTTTAGGAAAATTGCGCCTGGAGTTTTCTGTAATTTTGCGGCTATCTCGTCTATCCTTGCGTTTGCTTCGACAAGTGATTTGAGTTCGGTTTCTTCTTGCGTGGACCATTGTTTTCCTTTTGTCATGTATTGATTGCATGTAGAAACGCTTATATAACAATTAATGTTAAATAAATGACATAAGTTAACAATGTCTGTTAATGGTGTAAGAAAATGTTGGGTAATTCAATGAGAAAGTATGTTATGAGCGAAAACAAGAACGGGTACAGCAAAGCCGTGCAGAAGCGTCTACAACAGCCGAATCAAAACCTACGCAAAACAAGCCCTCCAAGACCTCGCCCTATTAGCAGAGAAGCTGCCTGAAGACCAACAAGCAGAAATATTCAACCAAAAAAACACCTGGCAACTATTAAGAGCGATCTTAAAACAGAGCTCAGAAGAAATGACCCGACTAAACCAAGACAGAGAACTAACGAAAAAGAAAAGAGAACGCCTCCTACCGATCGTGCTATAACATAATAACATTGCTAAATGACTCTAATTTGGCTCATCTTCTTGCGCCCGTTGGAGACAGATACATGATAAAAGAAGGCGGACATTTAGCGCACCTAAAAGCCATCTATTACCGCAGTTTAAACGGAAGAGATGACGAAGAATAGAGATGTCTTTAATGAAAATGCGCAGATTAATGCAGGCAGAACAACTCGATTGGGGCAAACAACAAAAAACAGTAGAAGAAAAAAAGCATCATAGTAAGTACATACTTACGTCTGGATGTAAAAAAAGTAAACACTCCCTAAACGTAGGTACGGAGGTCAATTAGTTCTGCGTTCCCAAGACCACTACTTACCGCTATTCTTGAACGCTAAAATACGTTTGGCTCTAATCAAACTACAAGCAGAAAAAGAATTGGGGCAATCATACGCTGGACTCTATGCCCTCAACGAAGGCCTACATTCTCTAAAGTATCTCAGTGACGATGACTATCAAGTTTTCAAAAAACGCTACAGCGACAAACTTGTAGCCGACGAGCAACAAAAACAAGGCAATGAATTAAATCAGCAATCTTTAAAGGAAATTGAAAGCATGACCCGTTACTTCAGCATGGTCCTTGACCAGTGGCGTTTACACCCAAACAGTGAATGGAGAAGTAAGCAACTCAAGAAAGCCCAAGAATACGCAAACCGCGTGCCCAATGCAAAGTCCGTTCTAGATTTGGGAAAAAACTCGTAAAGTTCGGCGATTGTAGCAGACCAAGCTAACAAAAAATAGCCAATCAAGAATTGGCATTGAAGCAGTGTAACTTTTCAATTGGGAAATTGTGCGGTTCTTCTTTCAGGATTATTGCAGTTTTTCATTTAAAACTTTAATTATCTGCTCATCTGTTTTTCGCATTAAATAGCATCGATGTTGTGCCCATTTATTAGTAACATTTATGTGGGCAGAATTTCATTATAAACATGGGTGCAAAGCAGTGGGAAAAACTAAAATGGATGAGCGAGGCAGAATCTTGATTCCGCTCGACCAACGTGAGAAACTCGGGTTAAAAGCTGGAACCGAATTTGACTTAATTCGCCAAAACGGCGTCTTAGTTTTGAAGCCCCTTATTGTTGAGCCATTAAGAGTTGAAGGCAGTCACCGTAAATGGGGCAAAGAAGCATTCTTGGATTCTGGAGAAGCAACGTTTGGCGAATAGTGCAGGTTTTATGGAGAAACGGGTTTTTGACTTTAACATTTTAGCAGTTTTTCTAGTAAAAGGACATCCTGGCTTTGAGTATGTTTCACCGGTTGTAGAAGAGGGTTTAAGGGGAGCATACATTCCATTGATAATGGATTTTTTGCCTATGCGTACTTATTGGATAATGACTCAGCGGTGGAACCTTCCTCAAAAGGACTGCGTGGCTTCAATTGAATATTTCTTAAAGACATATAGTATGCCACGCTATCCCAGTTTGAGTCGAGAAACAATCCTTGAGGGTTTTCGGCTAGCAAAAGATTTAAAGCATGATGTTTTCGACTGCATGTACCTTGCACTTGCTTTACAGGAGAAAGCTACTGGGGTAGTTACTACGGATACTGATTTTGAAAAGCTTTGCAACCATATGGGCTTAATGTACATTAACCCTGTTCCAAGAGAAGTACTCAAACATTTCAAAGAACAAAACAAGTGAACATTGAAGTGACACTTTCATCGGGTTTCGCGCCACAAAGAGTGCAGAATGTTTATTCTGATTCAGAAATATCCCAATGACAAGCAATTTACCGCAGTTTTTTCATTAAAACGCCGATTAGCTTCTCAGAAGTTCTCCCCCCCCAAAATTGGTGATAAGGCATGAAGCTCTACCTAAACAAAAAGAAATCAGACGAGCTGCTATGCAAATTGAAAAAACTGCAAGCCGAAAGCCAAAAAAACCTCAATCGAGAAAGAAGTGAAACTTATTCGAGAGGATAGAGAACGCTGATAGTTGGCGACAGCAGTTTCATAGTTGAAGGCCTCCTTAAGAATAAGGAGCTACTTGCGAATGAACAAGTCGTGGCACCTGAGTTAGCTGTCTACAAAGTTACAAACCCATTTGGAAGCATGAAAATCTTCTGAAAGACATAGAAAACGGCAAACCATATGTATCAATTTTCTACGGTCTAGTAGAAGCTGGGAAAATAAAGATCCTAACCCCAAACGAAGAGCTAATGCAAGAATCATATTCAATCGCAAAAAGGCAAGGAATTACGGTATACGACGCAGTGTTCGTTTCTCAAGCAACTAAATTAGGATTGACTTTAAAAAGTTACGACAAAGTTCAAATTCGAGCTCCAAAATCTGAGAATAGCAGCCGTCGATAACTTACCCCCGCAGAGCGCCAACCGCCAAAAAGGCGCACTAATCTCTGTTGATTTTTCACATGGCCTCAACATACATGTGTGCTTTTGGTAGGTTGGCTGCTGAAAGCGCGCAGGAGCTGTTCAAAGTTAATCATTAACAATAGTTGAAGAAGAAAAGCTATAGAGAGGATAGTCAAAAAAAGGAGAAGAAGTCTTAGCTTAAGTCGATTCTAGCTATTTGTTCAAAGTTGTCTAAGCTGTTAAGCTGTACTCTTGTTTCGCTGAAGGTGTATAGCACGTTTTCTATGTATAGGGATCGGGTTATGAAGTGGTTGTAGTCTACCCATTGATAGGAGCTGCGGGTTATCAGAGCTGGGTCGTTGATTAAGGCTACTGTGTTGTCCATTTGTGTGACGTTTCCACGCAGTTCAAATCCGTTGGTTAAGTTTACTTTGAATATGTAGACGCCCTGCCACACGAACTGTCCATAGGTGCTTGGTGAACTGGAGCCTGTGCCGATTCCCCCAGGTTGAGTTATTAATGTGGAGCTGGGGATTTTCGTAACTGGCAGATTATTTTCGGGTACTCCAGTGATTATTGAAGTTGCAGTTTGATTTATCAAATACAGATCTACTGGTAACACTATTAGGCCTTTTGCGCTATCAAATAGGAAAGCTTTAGGTTCATATAGGGCTTCGCTGCTGGTTCCTCGATCGCCAATATTGAATTTGGCTATTTCTTTTGGGTTATTTACGTCTCCAACGTCAAATATTGAGAGCTTCAAGCCTAAATACCATGCAAAGTTCCCCTCTGCAGCCACAGCATCTTTGCCTAACCCAATCAGATGAGTCTCATCAAATGGATGTAGATAATCTGAGTATCCTGGAATGATAAGTTCGCCTAGAAGTTTTGGATTGTTAGGTTGGCTTAGGTCTATTACGAATAGTGGGTCTGTTCTTTGGAAGGTTACTAAGTAGCACCTGTTGCCCATAAAACGGGCAGCATGGAAGTTTTCCCCTGTGCCTAGATTTTCGAGTTTGCCAACGGTTTGTAGGTTCATATCCAGCACGTAGATGTTGTTTTGTTGGGTTGAGGTGTAAGTTGCGGAGTTGTAGTTGTAGGCTGTGGTGGCGATTCGGAAGTAATTGTTGTTCTCGTCCATAGCATACTGGTTGATTACGTTGCCTGTTACGTTTCCTTGAGCTGCAAAAGTCATTGAGGATCCGGATATTGTTATTCGATAAATTGAAGTTTTCTCTTGCCATATTTCTTGTGGTAGAATGCCTACTGGAGGCCCCCCAGTAGTTGCGGGTTCTTTTAGTAGTTGAGGCGTGTAGCTTGGATAGGTGACATATATGTTGTTTTGTGAGACGTATATGGTTCCTGCGCCTCCCATCATAATGGTCATGTTTGAGGGTTTTTGATTAGTGTTTTGGAGGTTAAAAGCCAGGAAAGTTGTGTAGGAATAGAAGGTGTCTGTGAAGTTTGTGAAGTAGATACTAGTTGATGCAATTTCAGACATTCTAGTTCCAAAATTTATCATCGGCAATACTGGTGTATCATTTACCAGGTACGCGTTCTGGTTAACTATGGCATAGACGTATCCTTCGATCATTCTGGAATTGACGTAGTTGCCAGTCATAGTAAAGTTACTTGCCAGTACCGGACGGCTTTTATCTGTGACATCATAAATGTGAACAAAGGTTGTTCCGCTGTTCCAGTAAGGATACAAATCTGTTGAAAAACCAGGCTGAAGGTCTCGACTGTCAGGATAAACGTAAGGAACGTATTGGTTACCTAGCACAATGAGTTTGTTTGTGTTTTCGTTTAGGTAAATTCCTGATAAGTATACGTTTTCGTAGGGTATTTTGTTGATAACTTTGGCGTTTTGTGGGTTAGCATCTATAATGTAGACTGTGTTGTTTCCGATCATGTAGATGTAGTTTCCATCTGTCTTAACCTTATCTGCCTCATCTACGCCTCCAACTTGAATGTTAGTTGTAGAGTAATCTTTTGTGTTTGTTCCACCCAGACTTGATTCAGCTTGGCTGGGAACAGCTGAAGGTGCTTGAGAAGAGAGTCCAAATCTTGAATCATAGGAACCTAAAGATGTTGACCCCGTGCTTGTTTTGAGAAAATCCGCAAGAGCGCTGATGGATGAAAAAGTCATCATGGAAGAAACTGGGGGATTATTGTTGTTATTGTTGCCGGGGTTTGGATTATTGTTATTATTGTTGGAACTTGGATTATTCAACAAACCCTGATTTGTCGTTAATGACTCCATATTGAAACTGTAAATTGAAGCAACTAGCAAAACAGCTAGTAAAATTGCAGCTAAAGTGTAAATCGGCAGTTTCTTGTTAATTTCTTTCTGAACCATAACTCATGCCTGACCAATAGAGTAGGGACGGTTGTCTTATTATGCTATGTTTAAGAACACACTGTTCTATTGGTTAGTACAGAAGAGCACGTCTATTGGGTTTTTGATCCTTAACAACGTCACGCCAGGAAAGCAAAAGGAGCTTCTGCTAGAAGAATTGTGAATTTACCAGTGCCCATGAAATCTCCTGCAACACATATTTGCAGCTTTGCACAGGAACTTAGCTGCCAAATAGTGTGTGATTTAAATTTTGTTTTTTTTTTTGGTTTTTTTTAAATCAATTATCTCCAGCGAATATTTTGCAACAATTCCAAAATGTACTGGCTACAATTACACTTTCAAAGAGAACACATAATGCGTATCTGTTGGAGTCAAAGATTGATCAATATTTTCGATTAATCTAATGTGTTAGGGTCACAGTAATACTGATGTTTTAGTAATACATACAAATTTCTAGTTAACTAGCTCTTCTGTACCTACATTTCTAGGCAGGTTCAATAATCTTAAATCGAAAACAGCTGAGTTTGCCCATCATTCAAAAAAAGCCAGCTATTCGAAACACCCCACCAGAAAGTTATCACAATTTTAACCATAAAACAATTTTTTTAACAAGAATATGTGGCAATTTGTCAGTTCGGTTTTGGTTAATGGTAAATGAATGGAGGCAAAGTTGGAATTCTATAGTTTGATTGTTGTTTATTTGTCCAATATTTTTTTAATTATAGGTTTTATTGTCGGCAATTCAAATTTTACAATTGCCCACAAAACTTCGGGTTTAACATTATAATATTCATGTGCAAGCTCATTTCGTGTCTCCTTCATTCTCTCCCAAGTTCGCCATGGGATTTGCCGATAATTATATTTGATGTTTTTAGGAATTTTATCTACCGCTTCACCAATAATAATCAAGTCAGTAATAATAGCCCTAACGGCCATTTTATTGTTAACAAAGTCGATTTCGCTAAATCCCTTTGTGAATTCTTCTATTTCGTTAATAGCATCAAAAATTTCTTGAAGATACAACCGGAAATCTCTTTTCATATAGGTATAGCTTCTTGCAGGATTTGTTCTTTCAGCATCGGTTTTATGGAGTCTTTCGGTACTAAATCTACTGTCATTTTCAATTTTTTCCTCAAGAATTCTTTGATATCTAGTAATTCCCAAAGATTGTAAGGCTTCGAAAATGTGATCAGGATATCCAAGTCGCTTTTTTCGGTTTGTTCTGCACGCACGTATGAACCAAAGAGTTCTATTGCAGCTACACCATATTTTTCTTTAAGAACTGGCATAAGCGCATTTAGTTGAACCTTTAATTTTGCAACAGTTTTCGGCATTTTTCACCGCTTATGTTAGTTTTGTAACCGACTATGATATAAAACTTCTTACATATTCCTATATTGTTGAAGTGTTTATCAAAAGATATTATGGTTTCAGCCTTCACACTAAGGGCAGAAGAATATTGAATCCTCTTTGGCATTTAAACTAGACTGCCTAGGGATAGGTGTACGCAATTTAATATTTCCAGTGATTCGAACAAAGACTAGATGCGATCGTAGAGCTACGAACCTAATTCGGCTTCGAATTCCTTGATTAGTCTTGCGATGTCACTTGGCTTGTCAGCGATCTTTACGCCAGCATTCGAAAGTGCGTCAACTTTGCTATCCACAGTTCCCTGCTTACCCATTACTATAGCTCCTGCATGTCCCATACGTCTACCGTGAGGCGCAAAACGGCCGGCTACATAAGCAACCACAGGCTTAGGGTACCTCTCATCGGCTATGTATTGCGCAGTCACTTCTTCCATGTTTCCGCCTATTTCGCCAATCAACACTATTGCCTTTGTGTTTTCGTCTTTTTTGAATTTTTCTAGGGCTTCAATAAAGTTTAAACCCACCACTGGGTCGCCCCCTATGCCTAGGCATGTGGATTGCCCCAAACCATTGGCGGTTAAGCTAGCTGCGACTTCATAAGATAAGGTGCCGCTTCTAGAAACCAAACCTAAATGGCCTGGAGCATAAACATCG
>CAVSAA010000002.1:0-85239 GCA_963725855.1 Candidatus Bathyarchaeota archaeon
CAGCAGGCAACATCGGCGCCATCTCAGGTTTACCCTCTATTCACGTAGGCGAAACTATAGCTGAAGAAGGCTTAGAAGTCCACTCTTTCGAAGGCTTACGATACGTTTCAGACCCCGTAGTAACTGTCGCTGTTGAACCGGAAGATGTCAAAGATCTGCCATTATTCGACAAAGTCATGCACAAACTTACAACCGAAGACCCTAACCTGCACTTCATCATGAACAAAGAAAGCGGCGAGTTCCTCCTGTCAGGTATGGGTGAGCTTCACCTTGAAATTACCGCTTATCGAATGCAGGAAGCAGGCTTAAAAGTTAAACTCAGCAAACCCATCGTTATCTACAGAGAAACCATAAGCCACGACTATAAAGGTCCAGCAATCATGGGTAAAAGCCCCAACAAACACAACAAACTTTGGATCACCATCGACAGACTATCTGACGAAGTCATAGAAGCAATAAAGTCTGATAAAATCAGTGACATGCAAAGCAGAGATGAACGAACCAAAGTCTTGCGGTCACTTGGTTGGGCACCAGATGAAGCGAAAGGTGCAGTTGCAGTCGAAGAAAACTGTATCCTCTGTAACCGAATTAGAGGTCGCCAATACGTGGAAGAAATCATCGACCACATTAAAACTGGATTCCGCGAAGCAGTCCACACTTCACCGTTAGCTAAAGAACCAGCTTATGGTTTAAAAATCAACTTGGAAGACATAACACTCCATGAGGACCCAGTCCACCGCGGCCCAGCACAAGCTATCCCTATGACTTGGAGACCAATCTACTGCGCTATTCTCTTGAGCGATCCAAAACTGCTTGAGCCACTCATGAGCTTCGAATGTAAAGTTCCAAGCGAATATGTCAGTGCCGTCATCACAATGTTAAACAAACGCCGAGGCAAAATCCTCGACATGCCCTCAGAAGATGACATAATTACCGTTAAAGCAGAAATGCCAGTGTCAGAAAGCTTCGGCATAGCTGATGAATTGCGCGGTTCAACTTCAGGCAGAGCATTTTGGGCCACACAGTTCAGTCGTTGGGCATATGTTCCAGAACAAATGCAGGCAGACGCAATCAAAAAGATCCGTGAACGCAGAGGATTACCTCCAGTTCCGCCAAAACCAGAAGAATACTTCGAGAACGAATAGTTCTCTTTTTCCATTAATTTTCTTAATTTTTCTCTTAATAAAACTATTTCTTGTGAACGTCCGTTTCCACTTTTTCCGCATTAAAATTTGGAAATTCAATCGGCAGGGTAAGGCTTTAAAGCCAACCCTAAATTAAAGTTAAGTGATCGCCTATGAAGATTGTTGGAATTTCTGGAAGCCCAAGATACCAATCCACCGAACACATACTGGAAGAAGCCCTAAAACTACTAACAGAAAAAGGCTACGAAACCAAACTATGGACAGTTCGCGGTAAATGGGTAGATTACTGCGCACACTGTGACTACTGCCTTAAAAACAAAGAATGCGTCGTCCAAGACGACCTTCAAGAACTCTATGCACTTCTCGCCGAAGCCAACGGCATCATCATCGCAAGCCCCGTCTACAACGGAGGCGTAAGCGCCCAAACCAAAGCCGTCATGGACCGCATGCGAGCGGCAGTTGCAGCCGACAAGAACTTTTTCAGGGGCAAAGTCGGCATGGGCATCGTATCTGGTGGCGACAGGAACGGCGGACAAGAATTCGCTCTAATGCAAATCCACACCTTCTTCATAATCAACGGCATGATTGGGGTTGGCGGCGGCTTTTTTGGTGCCAACTTGGGTGCGACGTTTTGGAGCAAAGACACCTTAGAGGGCGCCCAACAGGACGAAGAGGGCTTTCGGAGCCTAAAGAAAACCACTAAACGCTTCGCCGAGTACCTAGAGCTTTACGCCAAGAAATAAGGTGAATGTCATGTATGAAACTAAAATTAAGAAAATTAAAGTTGCCTGGGGAATCACGGGCGCGGGCGACAAAATAGCCGAAATTATCGAAACCATGAAGGACCTAAAGCAACAGTCTGAGGGCATCGTAGAAATTGATGTTTACCTCTCCAAAGCAGCCGACATCATGCTCAAGTTCTACCGGTTAGACGAGGAGTTGAAGAAAAGTTTTGCGAAAGTTACTGTGGAATCCAACTCAAATTCGCCTTTTCTGGCGGGCCTTTTGCAGAGCCACAAATACGAGTTCCTGCTGATTTTTCCTGCATCCTCCAACACAGTAGCTAAACTCGTCAACGGTATCGGAGACACATTAATAACAAACTCAGCTATCATGAGCTTGAAAGCGTTTGTGCCGGTCTGGGTTATGCCTGTAGACTACAAAGAAAGTGTCATATCCACAAGGCTGCCCAACGGCAAAGAAATGAAAATTCGTGTACGCAAAGAAGAAGCCGATCAGGTACGCAAGCTGGAAGCTACAGAGGACGTTCATGTTTTCGAGAATCCTCAGAAGGTCCACGAGGCTTTTTTGGAGTGGCTAATAACCGTTAAACGATAAAGAAAATTTTTGGGAAATCTTCTTCGCTACACCAATAGTTCAACCATAATGTTGAAATTCACAAGATGAGACTCAATCCAGATAGATACTCAATTCAAGCTGCCCAGACCAAATAAGAAACGGCAAGAAAGACAATTCCAATCCCTGACATTAAGAGACCCAAAAGCAAATGATATTTGCCTGCATTCTTACCGAGTTGCACACCATACCAGAATAGCCACATGACTCCCAAAAGATTGGATATGAACCATGCGGTTACTTTGTCAGGCAAAATCAAGTAAGGTAAGGCAAGCGCAAAGCCTGTTGCCATGTAGATTAGTATTATCGATAGCCACCCCAATACCTCGCTTTTTGTGAGTATTTTGCCATTTTCCACCGACGCTTGCTGAACATGAGTGATTATGTCCTTGGCGATTGCTTCTTTACCTGCTGTGTCAAAAGACGACAAGAAAGTTTCATCCAAACTACCTTCAACTTTACTCAAAACGTCCTGCTCTTTTTCTTTCGAAAGAGATTTTAGAAACTTAAGCTTCAAACGAACACTATTTCTTTCGATCGAACTTGAAATAGCGTAAATGAATCCATCTATAAAGCCCCAAGCAGCACAAGCCCCAAGATTAACAAAAACTATGTAAAGAAAGCCAGTATTAAGCCCTGAGAGGGCAACGTATCCATTTATAATTATCACCATAATAACAGCGAAAGCTATTTCGCCAGTTCGATCAGTGTAAGAAAGATTTCCTCGGATGACCCTGCGGGCCAATCAAACACGCCCCATATTTTTAGTCGTTGAAAGTGATATTAATTTGTGTCGGATTAGAATCTGACCCCTGCAGGAATGTGGTTGGGGCCTGCTAGGTTTAGACCTAAGTTTAAATCTCTCATCAATTGGACGCATTACCTGCCTCGTTGCCCTCTCAATTGTTACTATGCATGCGCACCAGGTTTATATATCGCTAGCGATGTCTTAGGTGACATCATTAGTGATAATTATGCTGCTTGAGAGATCGATGAAGCGAAATGCAGGAGTCCCACGAGGTCTACTACGATTTCTGGTTTTAAAATACCTAATGGAGAAACCTATGACAGGTGTAGAAATTGTTGAGACAATAGAGGCAGAAACGGGTGGAAAGTGGAAACCAAGTTCAGGATCAATTTATCCTCTTCTTGGTTGGCTTCAAGACAAGGGTTTCGCTAGCGAATTATCTGAGGGCGGAATGAAACGCTACTCTCTTACAGACAAAGGAAATGAATTCTTCAAAGAACAAGTAAGAGCTGGGCAAAATTTTTTAGAAAAAATGAAGTGGCTTGCACCAATGTTCATTGGGGGATTCGATTATGGCGCTGACAATGAGAGATTACTTTGTGCAAAAGAATCAGCGAAAAAAGTTCTAGAGACTTTCATAGAATTGGACGCTAAGAGAGAAAGTTTGACAAAGCAAAATATCGAAGAAATAGCCAGAATTCTTGACGACTCTAACTCGCAGCTTAGAAAAATTGTTGAAACAATTAATAGCAAAACCAGGTAGAAAGAATAGAATAAAATTGGGTGACTTAAAGTGGGTTTGAAAGCTAGTTTTATGATTGCTTGGCGATCGCTGTCCAGAAGAAAGAGTAAAAACATTAGCGCAATTCTTGCGGTAGCGTTAGGAGTGACTTTACCTAGTAGGCATCCAGATCACAACGGCCACTTTGGAAAACTCGTTTCTATCAAGTCTCTCTCAAAGTCAAGGAGAAGTAGACCTTCAAATCGCAAACAGTACCATGGGTGGCTACCTTGAGGCAGCAGATCAAGGATCAGTAGCAGATCTAGTTCCTGAAGCGGCGGGAATTATGCCTGAACTTAAAACTCAAATTCCTGCGTTAATAGGAAGCCAATTTGATCCCAAAATGAACACTGCAGGAATATTGACGAGTTATCCTCAGGTTTTCGGTGATTTTTACGATTGGAAAACAGGAGACCAACTAGATCTCAACGCCCTTCTGACTAGCAACGCAAGCATCCTGTTATCCAGCAACCAAGCGGAAAAACTAGGGCTTGACCAAAATACGCAACTTCCTGTTACTTTAACCACTGAATTCAACAATCTTACAACAACACTCATACCGCCTGTTGTTCCTTTGTCTGAATGGACTGTAAACACAAACCTCACAAGCGGTAACTATGTTCTAAACAGCAATGTATCCAATCTATTTCTTCAGCTTGAACCGGTCGATTTCACAAGTGTTGCGACGATTTACACTGTTAGCTGTCCACAATTGAATCTATCGAATTATTCTTCAGTGAACATAACAGCTACAGGTACTGCCAATGCTGGTGTGATATTGGGTTTCTTACTTGATGATGGTAGCGCAATTACTGTGGCAAACATGACCGATCCCGCTACACTTGATGCTCAAGTTTTTGACTTAACGCCTTATGGTGGAAGAACACTTAGAGGTGAAGGCTTCATGACGATCATGAGTTTTGATGGAACCCAAGCCAGCGTTAACATTACCGAGATAGCCTTTGAGAGCTCAAATCTAAGTTCAACTTCAAGATTACCTATCGTTAAATATTCTTCTGAAATCTCAAGAGTAGACCTGCAAGTGGTTGGAATTTTCGATTCTAATCATCCCGGCATTAGCTCACAATATTCCGGCGCTGTGTTCAAGTTAGAGCATTTGCAGGAATGGATTAGTTTACAGGATCCTAAACATTTAACAGACATTGTTAGCGCTTTTCTGGTTACCTACAAAGACGATCATTTTGTTCAAGAAATAGATAAAGACTACTTGAAAAGTAAAGTAGATTCATTAAAAGCTTCAATTCCTCAAGAGGTAGACCCAAAAACCGGTATTGCAAGAGACATTTATCAAGTCTCTTCTGCACGGCTGGATTTCTTTGGACTCGCAGAGTTTTTCATTACTTTAATGAGTACCATGCTAACCGCTCTTGGCTTTCTAATCATGTTAACGGGTGTTTTGCTCATAACTAACATCCAACTAATGAGCGTAGAAGATCGGGAGTTCCAAACGGGCGTCCTACGCGCCGTAGGTGACAACCGCAAAGGAATCTTCCAATCTATAATGATTGAAAACTTATTCCAAGGAATAATCGGCGGCCTTTTAGGTTTGCTTGGCGGATTAGCCTTTGGCCAGGCTGTAGCAGCGTATCTTGTAGGATTATTTGGTACAGGTGCATCTAGTGTTCAACCAGTTATTTCTCAAGGAACAGTCATTTTATCCGTAGTCGTTGGCGTGGTCCTAAGCATAGTAACTGGAATTCTGCCCGCTCTAAGAGCTTCTCAAGTTAATGTTGTAGAGGCTCTACGTGGGATAAAGTTGAAATTTAAAGCAAAATCAAGCAGAAACTTAGCAGTCTTGGGTGTTCTGATGGCGATAGTTGGCATCATTGTTCTGCTCATTAACGGAGTATTTGATGAGGCCCATCAAGTATTTTGGAGTAGCGCAGGATGGGATAGCATAGACGAATGGCGAAATCTACTGATAGGATTTGGCTTGTTGACTGGAGGTATAGGTTTTGTCTTGTCGAGGTTCATAGACAGAGTTAAAGCTTTCAACATAACGGCGGTTACACTTTGGGTATTTCCCTCAATTCTATTTGTTGTTGCTTTGGGTAACTGGATAACAGGAGTTGCTGGACTATCCATTGAAATCTTGATCATAGGCATAATTGAAATTATCATTGGATCCATATTGTTCGTTGCTCTAAATTTGCCCATTGTGATGCGTGTTCTAAGGAACGTGTTGGTAAAGATTCGGGGTGCAAAAGGCGTTGGACAATTGTCGCCTGCACTAATATCCTCTCATATTACTCGTTCCACTTTGACGTTTGCCATTTTCGCGATTATTCTGACTATTAATGTGCTCGTCGCTGCACTAATTCCGACGAGTTTAGGTGCTGCAACTCAGGCTGAACAGGACTCCATGGGTGTAGATTTTACAGTCTTTCTAAGTAAGCCTGAGGCAATTATTCCTGGCACATCGTTTTCCAATGAGCTCTACAAGATTGATTCAAGAATAACCGATGTCATTGGTTTTAAAACCTTCAAGCCTAATCAGGATTTCACAAAGTTCGTAGCTTTGGAAGATCCAACTTCGCTTGAATTCGATTATAGATCGGATCTTCTTCCGATAGGGATGGGTGAGTTTAAGCCAGAACAGATTCGGGGTAACGCTTCAGACTATACGAATAGCGACTGGCGTTACGCATTCTATCTGTCTAGTTTCCCTGATGGCGTACGTGAATCTGTTGTTTCTGACATGCCTGACAGCCAAGCACTAGAATTATCAAAGAAGTCTTGGGATCAATTCTTCAATCCCCAATACTATATGGCTTCATACAATGTTTCTTCTGATCTGCTCTCCATATTTTCAGGAGAAACTGACATATCCCAACTAGGTTCCGAAGGATCAGCGGGATCTTTTGGCAGTTCCGGCACAGATACTCTAACAGGAGTTAAACCTCTAAAGAATAAAGAGGGCAACATAGTCGAAAACCCAATTGTCTTTACAGATTCTTTTCTACTGCCTACCGGTTTTCAAATCTGGATACCTATGAACTCTTCTTCCACTGGACTGCCTAATTACCAAGCTTTCACAATCGGAGGGGCTCTTGACTCTGAACGAGCTGGAGGCTTTCCATTAGGGGCAGGATTGAACTTTGGTTCAGGCGACACCGATTTCAGCGCATTAATAGGTAACGTGTATTTGCCGGAATATTGGGCAAATCAAACAGATTTTCTTGGGGAAGCTAACGGTCAAACCCTAACATCTAGAGGAAAGGAACAATACGATTCTTATCTGATTAAGACCGGTCTTTCAATTGATGATCCTCAGCTTGAAACTATAGCTCAAAAAATTGCAGAGTTTACAAATACAAATGACCAGGGATATCGCCTTTTAGCAAAAGACAACTTTTACGTTGCAAGTTCCACTTTGACCTATTCTAAAATCGAATCCACATTTGAAATGACCAGCCGAATAGCCTCTTTCCTCCAAATTTACGTTACGTTCGGCCTTGTAATAGGCGCAGTGGGTATGGGCGTAATCTCTGTTCGAAATGTCTCTGAAAGAAAGCGAGAAATTGGAATGATGAGAGCTATAGGATTTTCTAGGAGTCAAGTGGTATTGTCTGTTCTCTTTGAACTGGTTGTACTTGGATTAATCGGATTAGCTATAGGAGTTGTTAACGGTCTGCTGATAAGTGTAGGCTTTGCGAACATGATGAATACTGCGCTATTGATTCCCTGGCAAGAAATTGGATTGTACCTTTCAATTATTGTTCTTATAGCATTAGGGTCTGGTTCAATCCCGGCGATCGTTGCATCAAGAATTCCGCCAGCAGAAGCATTGAGGTATGTCGGATGAAAAACAATAATGAGAATGTTCAAGTTTCACAAAAATCAATCCTCAAAATCTCAGATCTACACAAACGATACAATGAAGGCAAATCAAACGAGGTCCAGGCTTTGAGAGGTGTAGACTTAACTGTTGGAAAAGGAGATATGATGGCTATTATGGGGTCTTCTGGGTGCGGAAAAACTACTCTGCTGAACATGATAGGTAACTTGGATCGGCGCTCGTCAGGAGAAATAATTATCGACGGAGTAGAAACCTCCACGCTATCAGATGGACAGAAAACGGTCTTTCGCAGAGACAAAATCGGTTTTATATTTCAATTATTCAATCTTTTTCCGTTTTTGACTGCTGTGGAAAATGTGGAGACTCCATTGTTATTGAAAGGAGTTAACTCAGGACTAGCTAGAGAACAAGGAAAAATGATGCTGCGTGAACTAGGTATGGGCGATCGTCTTTATCATCTGCCTAAGGAGCTCTCGGGTGGACAACAACAAAGGGTTGCTATCGCTCGAGCCCTAATCAATCAACCAGCGATCATCTTAGGAGATGAACCTACTGGCGACTTAGACTCTTCTACTAGTTCTGATGTTATGGATCTCTTTCGGCGTATAAACAGAATGAATCAACAGACTCTAATTCTTGTGACCCATAACCGATGGATTGCACAGAAATGCGATTATATTGTTCATATGGCTGATGGCAAAATTTCTGGGATAGAAAACAATACTTTGATGGCGGGAAAGAAAAGATGAAGGTATATTTTTCAGCGCTAATAGATAAATCCATTCCTCTAGAGAACTCTAAATTGTCAAAAAAACTCTGCAAGGATTTAAAGAAGGCACTTAAAACCCCTAAATCTAGCATAAGTCTCAAGGAACACAACACTTTCATCTTTTTGACTGCAGACCAACCCGTGAAGAAACCGATTGATCCAAAGGTCATAGAGGAAACTCGTGGAAAATTGTATCTTCGCTTTCAAGAGTATTACAAGAAGAATAAATCAAGACTTGAAAAAGAACTAAAGGGCAAACGCGAGCTAAAGGAAACATCGCAGATAGTCAGAAACTTTCTCAAAGAAATAGACCCAAAGCTTGAAAAATCATTCGATCTTCAATTGAAAAAGCGAATTTTAGAGTTGCCAACCGAATTTTTTAATGTCCAGGCTAATAGCCTGACGGCAATTTGGAAATTAAGCGAAGAACCGAAAGTCCAGTTGTACCTCTCAGGAGCCCCTAATAAAATTTTCAAAGCATCGCAAGTTCCTGAAGACATCGAGTTGGAGGCGATGGTTGATAAAATAGCATTCCTCAATTTCTTTATCACTTTTCTTAAACCTACACTATTTCGCCTGCGTGAAATAAGTAAATTATTAGAAACTTTGAGATTAGGGCTTCATGGAGCACACTACACAAGTGGAGACTATGGAATACAAACAAAGCTTGAAATGTTCTTGCGAATTTTATCGGCTAAACTTAGTTCACTTCAGAACATGGACAAAACCACCTCTAGCATATTTGAACTATTCATAGAGCCTGAAAATTCCTTCAGAAAAGACTTCATTAAGATAGCCAATGAGTTGCAAACAGAAGTCGGACAAGTGTCTGGGCAAATAGACCAAGGTAACGAACTCTTGATTGAGGTTCAGGGGAAACTTGAAGAGTGCCTGACAAGTCTAAAAGATTATCTGGATGAAACAAAAAGCGAGGTAAAGATTGTCAGCTCCAAGGATGAATTCAAACTTGATCTATTGACTACGGCTGAATTGAGTTCTGACCTGTTTATTGAGGCAGAACTTCTGAAGTTATGGCTGGATTTTTTTAGTTCAGATATTCCATTTTTCACATTCCAGTCCAACATCTTTAACCTTCAGACTCCTCAAATCGCAAAAACTTCCTCAGAATACATCATCTCCGTTCGGGGCCTAGTTAAAAACTACAGTCTGGGTCAATCAACCGTTTATGCAATTAGAGGAGTAGACCTTGATATCAAAGATGGCGAATTTGTTGCTATCGTTGGTAATTCAGGAGCTGGAAAGACTACCCTTTTGAATTGTATCGCAGGATTAGACGACCCAGATTATGGGGTTGTCTTTTTCAAGGGTAAAGACCTCCATCACCTAGGCGATTCGGAAAAATCAAGGGTTAGGCTATTAGAGATGGGGTTCATTTTCCAAAACTATGCATTGATGCCTCACTTTGATGCTCGAGAAAACGTAGCTCTTCCTGCTGACTTGGCGGGGTTTAGTAAAAACTTGAAAAACAGAATAGAAGAGCTCCTTGACGGCGTTGGTATCAACAAACAAGCAAAACAGTATCCGGCCCAATTGAGTGGGGGACAATTGCAGCGTGTAGCCATAGCACGAGCATTAACGAACCGACCTAAAGTCTTATTTGCAGATGAACCCACTGGCGACTTGGATTCTAAAACCGGAAGGCAAGTGATGGAATTGATCAAGAAATTCCATGAAGAAACTAAAACTACGATAATAATAATTACCCACGAACAAGATATCGCTAGTTATGCCCAAAAGCAGATAAAAATCGAAGATGGAGTAATTGAAAGCTAATCTGGAATGCACTTCTTTCTAAGAAAAGGTAAGCATGCTTAGCATCTCCACGGGTATGTAGTTTCAAGTCCGACCCTTTGCTCCTAAGCTGAAACACTTTAAAGACGCTCGAGTGCACAGCTGTTTAGAAAGCGTAAGTAGCTTAGTTAATAAACGTAAGCTGAACCGAGTCAAAGGTTGTTTAATGTGAGAGGTCGATGATTGTGTCTTTTAGGCGGAATGATGATAGGTCAAGCGGCTGCACAGCGACAGCAGATAGAATACCAGGGGCAACAGCAAGCACAGCAGGAAGCTTGTGAGCAGGGAAATGTGTCAGGCATAAGAGCAAGTCTCTACAGCGGTACCGAGCACTGATTTTACTATTGAATTGCAGAAATTGGCAGACCTTCATAATTAAGGTGTCCTTCTGATCGAGTTAGCTGCAGCCAAAAAGAAAATCCTAAATCTTTAAACTGTAAATAGCCAACAGATTAAAGAAAATGTGGTACTATTAGAACACTAACGTTAAGCATAAACTTTCAAAGCCTTAAGTACTCATTTGTAATGTTTGCTACTGCAATTCTTCTTCTTTTAAAGGATCTCTGTGTTGTCGGCGGTCACGCTCGGTATCGCATACGCTACGTGGGACATGGTTTCTATGTGTAAAAAAATCCTGGCTAAAGGTTTTAGTAGAATCTATGTTGAAGGTTGAATGGTTCAAGCTTTCTGATTTTTTTATGACCATTTTTGAAAGCACCTCTCTCTTTTGCTTTGGAACAATTATAACGCTGTGATAGGAGGAAATAAACTTTCGCTTCCATTATTCGATCTATAGTAATATCTCAAGAAAGCAGAACGGGCGCTTTTAGGAAGATTTACTGCTTATCAACTAATATGCTTAAAGCAGTAACTCCGCATGGTTGCTTTTCCCGTTGAAAACTTTGTGGTTAACAGCTTAGAATTGCGTCAATCTGGTTCGATATGTTCCTTAACTGGTCCGCTGTTTCATGTGACGAAGGCATACACCAGCTTCAACTGACAAATACAAAGAATCGTCTTTATAGCCCTCTTTTTCAATGCAGGGCGGCTTTCTTTAGCTTCTGTTTCTTTGAGCATTTGCAAAAATGCCGCTGTTTTTTTGCCGCAACCAGAGATTAAAGCATCAATCTCCGCTTTACTTGGAATAAATGGTAGTCGCTCAACTCCATGGTAGAACGGCTTTTCAAATTGCAATCCTGCAAATTCACAGTACCTAGCGTATTTGTTAACTAAGATTTCTTTTATTGCTTCAGGAAATGTCTTTTTAGCAATAAACGCCTTAACCCCTTCAGGATCACCTAAGCAAACATTCTTCTCTAGATACTTGAAAACGTCAGCGTATCCCCCAAGTGTTGCTTCTCTATAACCCTTCTTTTTGAGCTAAAAAAAGAAAACGCCAACACTAGGGTCGGTTTGGACTTTGGTGGGGCCGGCCGGATTTGAACCGACGACCTTTACCCAGATTCAGCGCGAAGCTGAACCTTACGGGTTTCTTCATGACCGCTCCGGAAATTCGTCATTCTCCTCGCGGAGTCAGCAAACCCGTTAAATGTTTGCTTTCTGGAGCCCGTCGTCATACCTGTCTAGACTACGACCCCACCGTGCTAGGCAGTAATCCAATACTTGAGCGGGCATCAATAAAAATATTTATGCAACACAGACCCAAACCCACGCAAACAGCTCGCGGTACAAACCGCAATTTAAACGCGAAATTAATAGTCAATCAAAGAAATTTATGGATCGCATTTATAGTTGTTGGTGTTGAGCCATTTCTTGTGCCACTTAAAATTGTCGCAGCCTTCTTTTGATTCGCAGGACATACATGGGTCTTCGCTTGTTGCATTGTTTAACATATCGATTAATTCCTTCTCAGCTTTAGGGTCAAGATGAAGCTTCTTAACTTGTTTCTCAAATTCACCTGTCAAACGAACAAACTCCTTGCCAAATTCTACGCAGACGATGGCTATTAAGACTCACAAAGGAACTCGGTTAATTTAACTTTTAATTCAGTCAAACAACTTGTGACCTTATTGTTTATGAGTTAAGAGGGTTAGTTGGACTATTAACAACAGTGGTTGGGTTTTCAGAGATTTTTCTGGCACAAAATGGAAGAACATCACAAACGAACTCAGAAAAGAGTATCTGCTCAACTCGTACCGAGTTTTAATGACCCGTGGAAGAGAAGGACTAATAATTTTCGTTCCAAAGGCGATGATGAGGACGTTAAACGCACACCTTGGTTATGTGACTCAATTACTCTTATCTTTGTCAAGCAGGCGCCGCTGAATTGCATTAGCTAAAGAAGGCAAGTCTCTAAGTTTCTCTGCGATCTGGTTTTTAAAGACGGTGTCTTACAAAAACTGCTCGAAAGTCCCAGCAAAAAATCGCACACTAATGCCTCATAACAGATTATTACCTTTCATCCTTTACACTTATCAACTTAGAATTCCAAGATTGAAAGATCGAAAGAACAACAACAGTTGAAAAATGTTTGTTGTTGTTCTTCAAACTTACCTTGTCTTTAAAGAAGGAAAAAGCTGAAAAAAAGATGCTCTAGTAGTTGTTGATGGTATGGGAAGTGTTATACGGCGTGGGCGCTCACGCCATACCATGAGCGCCTTAGTTTGTGGGTTGGATGTGCATAAGGACAGCACTTATGCGACTATTTTGAATTCTGAAGGAAAGATAGTAGATCAAACAAGGATGGAAAATGAAAAGGTAGCAGCTTACTTATCGCAGCATAAAGTTGGAAGAGTTGCCATGGAATCATCGACTGCTGTTGCACCACTGTACCGTCAGCTGAAGAAAGAAGGTTTTGATGCGGTGGTTTCTCATCCAAAGAAGACAAAGTTGATTGCTGAGGCTAAAATTAAAAGCGATAGAGTAGATTCTAAAGCTATTGCACAGCTGCTTAGGATGGATTGGTTGCCACTATCATATGTTCCAGATGAGCTAACAGGTGCGTTGAGAGAGAAGGTTCGCAGAAGAGCTTTCCTAGTTAGAGAAAGAGTTAAGCTGAGAGTGAAAATCAAGAGTTTCTTGACTTATCAGGGTTTGAAGTGGCCCGAGGATCATGGATTGTGGACTAAAGCTGGGGTGGTTTGGCTTCATGGATTGGATTTGGCTCCGGTTGAATCCTATCTTAGACTTATCGATGGTTTTAGTGAAGAAATCAAACTGTTATCTAAGGAGCTGAAGAGTGAAGCTGAAGGGGATGAGGATGTTAAGCTTTTGATGACTGTTCCAGGAATTGGTTATTATTCTGCTCTTTTGGTAAAGAGTGAAGTTGGCGATATTGGTCGTTTTCCTTTTGCTGAGAAGCTTTGTAGTTATGCTGGGTTGGTGCCTTCCACTTATCAATCGGGAGGTATGGTTCGTCATGGAAACATTACTAAGGAAGGTAGTCGTTGGCTTCGCTGGATTATGATGGAGTGCGCTTCTACGCATGTTAGCAAGTATGATACCTGGATTAGCCGTTCATATCGTTGCTTGGCTGGTAGGAGGGGTAGGAAAACTGCTAGGGTTGCGGCCGCTAGAAAGCTCTTGGTGGTTTGTTATTCAGTGCTTAAGCATAAGAAACCGTTTTACGATCAACCTTGAACTGATTTCACCGTGTAGAACTGTCCCTTTGATGTGGACGTGTTGTTGATTGATGAAGGGTTGAATGCGTTGCCATATTGCCCCTTTGGTGTGGGCGGATAGGTGTTTGCCTTTGTCGTCAACTAGGAAGGAAATGATGAGAATGCCAGAGGAAGAATGGAGAAAAGAGTCAAATAGCTAGACTTCACATAGGTGTTCTAGGTGAAATTTTAGGGCGAACAAAACTCTAAATTGGGTTTTACCAAAAGCAAGGTATGCGCTAAAAGATCAGCGTCAAAAGAAGAAGAAGATTGAAAAAATTGCACTTCTTCTTCTACCCGTTAACCGGTTGTTTCTTGCCACAACATTACATTGTAGTCGGTGGAAAAAAAACTTTAATCGACAATAATTTTCAACCTTTAAACTTCTTCTCTTGGGAGAATTGCAATACTGTAGTTTGAAAGAAAAAAAGAGTGCAGTTTGCAAAAAAACACGATTTTTTCTTCTTCTATCTAGTTTTAAAAAATATTACAAGTTTAATCGTTTGAAAACCCAGTACCTTTACTCAAGAGAAGTAGTAGTCGAAGTGAAAATTGCAGCATCGACTACTACTTTCAAACTCAATGAGAGTGTTGAAAGACGGATTGTAAAGGCTTTTTCTGGATGGACCTCCGATAAGCCCCATACGAATGTTGTGTTGACAGTGGCTGAGCCCAGAGCTCAGGTGACTCCTGAAACTGTTCGCCGGAGAATTATTGCGTGTGGTTGACAGACGACGAGACAGACATTATTCACGGGGGCGCGTGCGTGGGTGGAAATACACATTGTCGGTTGACACCCTATAAGAGGGACAAGGACATTGACAGCAAACAGTTTATTTCTTAGGTATTATCGGTTTGAAAGAGCGAAAGCCGACAAAGCGCGGAACTGCTTTGCAATAATTTTCATAGGGCTCTCCATACTTTTCTTTTAACCACGGCTCTTCGCTAAATGGGATTATGAAGAACAAGAAAATAGCCAAGGCTCCAGTAACAAGAGCCATAAACGAAGCAGTAAGAAAAATAATGCCGGTAAAAAGAATAATGAAACCGACGTATTGGGGATTGCGAGTATGACGATAAGGGCCACTTGTGATTATTTCTCCAGTATCGCCCATGCTTTGTTTTGCACTTAGGGTTTTGGTTCCCCAAAGGTCAATTCCCAAACCAAACGCAATCAAGAGCCCTCCAACCAAAAACTCTAGAATATAATCAATACCTAAAGACCGAAAGTCGAGTGCTCCAATCAAGGGCACGCCAAACATAATGATGGCGAAAAGCGTCCAGCTTACCCATTGTTGCCAAGTACCCTTCTTTTTAGGTGGCCAGATCCGATGCTTGGGGGAGAATATGCTGATTGCTATGACCAAAAACAGGAATAAATCAGCCAAGAGGATAAATCCAAACAGAGCTTGTGTCATAGGCTCAATCTTAGAGGAATAGTGTATATAATTTTGGGTGAACTTTAATATCGAATGAATTGTAAAATGGAAAGCAGGGTTAATAAGTGAAAATCCGAGAAAGCGGAATGCCTAATGAGGAGCAATGGGACAAATATTTTGAACCCAAAGCCATTCTAAAGAGGTTAGGTCTAAATCACACAATAAAAGATGTAGCAGATTTCGGCTCAGGGTATGGAACTTTTACGATACCAGCAGCTCAAGAAATTAGCGGAAACATCTATGCATTAGAAATTGAGCACAGAAATGATTAAGACTCTTAAGCAAAAAGCAAAGGATCTCAAGTTAAGCAACGTAAAAACCGTCCAACGTGACTTCATTTCTGATGGGTCGGGGCTAAGTAATTCGAGCGTTGATTTTGTTATGCTCTTTAACATACTTCACTTGGAAAAGCCAACTGATTTGCTCAAAGAAGCCTATAGAATACTAAAGCCAGGCGGAAAGGTTGTTATTATGCACTGGAACTATGACGCGTCAACTCCGAGAGGACCACCAATGAAAATTAGACCTAAACCAGAGCAAGTTCGGCGATGGGCTGAATCTGTTGGATTTACCTTTGAACAACAATTAGACTTGAAACCATATCACTACGCGGTTGTACTGAGGAAGTAATATAAAGGCCTAATCAGGCTCAGCCAAAAGTCAATAATTTATCTGCCCATTCAACGACTTCTAACATATCTTTCATAGTCGCGATAGGGCAAAAGTTGCTTTCTTGTTTTTGCCTATTTTTCATGCATGTGCCGCAGGCAAGAAGTTCCCCTTTACCTTCAAGGAATGTCTGCAATTGCTCTTTGACAAGGAAACGCTCACTTTTTGTGTCTTCAGCCTCAACACCTTTGTTAACAAGAAAAACTCTAACAATGTGATTGTTTTCAAGCGAAACATTAGCAAATCGAAATGCGTTCCAAACCTCTTCAGGCTCGTTAGTGCTCAATACTATTCCAATTTTCATTATGCCAGCTCCAATAGAACCTTCGTCATCTGGAATTTTTAGTTTTTGATTAAAAAACGACATCGTCTGCGATGATAGTGCATTAAAATTTAGGGCTTTTTCCTTAAGAACCTAATCGGGTTCTAAAAATTAATACACACGTATTACTATATCAAGACCCAATTTCTTCAGCAGCTATCTATCTGTGTTAGTGTTGTCGTTGTGTCATGTGATGGTGGATTGAAATATAATCCAACCAACTTTAATGAAATGGTGTTTAACCAAATTTCTATAAAATGATACTAACTTGAAGATTAACTTAAAACATTGTAAATATATAAATTCTTGACGTCAAGCAGAGTCCGTATAATCGATTCCGTAGATACTATCCTATAGCATAGAAAGTGCTAAAACAGGGCTTTCCCAATAAAACACCTCCTGGAAAACAGAAGGTATATATGGGGTTGTTGGGCAGTTATGTTTCGTCTGCCGGTCAAAGGGCACGGGTTCCACCTGATCCCATTCCGAACTCAGAAGTTAAACCGTGCTCCGTTCCCAGCTGTAGTGTGGTCTTAGGCCACGTGAACCTGGGAAAGCTGGCAACATTAATTATCATTTTAAAAGCAATTCTTAAGCGAGATTTAGCATAGCTTTATAGGCAACCGAGATAGTTTCTGAAAGAAGTGGTGCATAAACGTGAGTCTTATTCCGGGAAGCGATTCAATTACTCAGATTATCAGTTTACTGTCTTACGTATTCTTCATAGTTCTGATATTCTACGGTCAACGTATCCAGATGTATGTCATGATCCGAGAAGTCGAAAATAGCCTACATAAACTTCGTCACATCAAAGAAGAAGGTAGAAAAACTGCCATCGAAACTATAAAAGAAATCGGCAAACCAACCACCGACCCATCCGCAAGAGTCGACCGATACCTCGACTACTTCACCATCGGCCCCCAAAATATGGATCCAGCAGGCATCGTCGCCAAACTCGACCACATTCTCGACGTACGAGATGATCGCCTAAAAGAAGAAGTCAAACTCATGGCACCACAAATCCAAAATGACCCCGTTCAAGTAAACAACCTCGAAAATACCCTCGAAGCCGCCATGGCTCTTAACTTCATCTACAAAGTAGTACGTCACTACTACATTCAGGGTAAAAAAACCCTGAGTCTATACGTTATCATGCAGCTCCAAATGATTCTGCCCATGGTCATGAAGGAAGCAGACGCATACTCAAACGCTCTGAAAGCATTCGCTTATGGGCAACCAATCGGCGACGGCGCAGGCCCCCTGGTAGTAGGCAAACTCATGCAAGGCTACGAAACCCGCAAGCTACCCAAAGACTGCGTAGTTGCAACCGTGCCCTTGGAAGGACGTACAGCATTCGTAATCAAGGCTGAGGGTCCAGGCGGAAACGTTGGCAAACCCGGCGACGCAGTAGAAGCCGTAATAGAAGAAAACGAGGGCAAAATCGGATGCCTCATCATGATTGATGCTGGCCTAAAGCTTGAGGGCGAAACGGTCGGCGAAGTCTCAGAAGGCATCGGCGCCGCAATCGGCGGACCGGGCGTTGACGCATACAAGATAGAAGAAAAACTAACAAAGTACAAAATACCCAACTACGCTGTCATCATAAAACAGGACATCGGCGACGCTGTCACACCTATGCGCAAAGAAATCCATGATGCAGCCGACAAAGTCATTGAACGCGTAAAAGCCGTTATCGTAGAACGCACAAAAGAAGGCGATAAAGTCATTATCGTCGGCGTTGGCAACTCCATCGGAGTAGGACAATAGGAGGATTAGACATGACCCAAAACAAGCAAACTCAATCCACGTCTGCAAACCAAAAAATCAGCACATACCTAACTATGATCGTCCTGATTGTTATGGCGCTTGCCGTAACAGCCTTGGTGATTGCGGGCGAAACCTATCTTGCCGGCGACCAACTGGCTGCTGGCGTCTTGGCAGGTATCGGCTTAATCGCGTTGGTGCTATCTGTGTTTCTGCTTTACCAGTCGAAACTGCAGTCTGCGCAGGTAAAAATCGAAGTCCCCAAAGTCATGACAACCATTGAATGCAAATGCGGCGGAAAAACTGTCCGTGAATTCCAACGTGGCGATTATGTCTACAAGGATTTGGACGTTCCATGCCCCAAGTGCCCAACAACACACCAGATGATTACAGCCATCTACAAAGAAGTTAAAGAAAAAGAGAAAACCTTCAACGTCTAAACAAACGAAGTTTACGTTAAAACTTCGCAACCCTCATCTTTTATTAGCAACGTGTGCTCGGCTTGAGCCACAGGTTTTTTAGTTACCTCAACAAAAACAGGATACCCCATAATCGCCTTTGAGGTAAACAACTCTTTAAAAGCCGCTTTGTGCTGCTCGACTGGAACCACGCCAACTAGCCAACGTTCGGCGAAAGGCAGGGTTCTGAAGTTGGTTTCGACGTATTTTAGCATTCTTTTTGCTGCTTCGCTCTTTGTTGATTTGGCTTTTAGCAGGCGGTAGATTGTGATTTGGGGTGCATCTTCTACTCGTGCTGCAGCTTCGGGCAATGTAACGAAGGGTTCAATGGCGTAGACTTCACCAGTTTTGACTTTGTTTGGGGAAAAGCCTGCAACGTTTGGGATAGATGTCCCTGCGTGGATAAGGTAACGTCCCACACTGTGTCCTGTTAAGTTGCTGATGGGTTTGAAACCGCGGTTTTTTATGGTAGACTCGATTAATCCGCCAATTTTCCCCAGCGCCATGTCGCCGTGGATGTTGTCGATGACGGTTTTCAGGGCAAGTTCAGCGGTGGCTGCCATGCTTCTGCCTTCAGCGTCAAAAGCAGCCGTAAACGCAGTATCAGTCACGTAACCATCCACCTGCACCCCAATGTCTACCTTAACTGTGGAGCCTTCAGGAATCCGCAATGTGTCACCTGGAGGCGAAGTGTAGTGTGCCCCAACCTCGTTGATGCTTACGTTACATGGAAACGCGGGTTTGCCGCCTTTTTGTCGGATTAGCCCTTCAGCTTTTTCGCAGACCTCGATGAGCAGCATGTTTTCTCGAACGTAACTGCGCATTTCTTCTCTGGTTTCCCGAAGAATTTTGCCTGATAGGCGGAATTTTTCGAGTTCTTCATTATCATAGGGCATGGAGATTCGCTTCTGTTTAAAATTGGTTTATGCGTTAGATGCTTAAATGCATAACCTCAAGGTTCTCGATATCTTAGAAAAAATATGGTTCCTTAGTCAAATAGTCAAAGATTAAAAAGGGAAAATCTAGCCTTAGGTATGATTAAGGCATGCTCTTTTTGGATGTCATTTTGCGCAGGAGCGTAACCACCACAATAATAAAGCAGGCAATGAGTACAGCCATAACGATAAGGGCAGTCTGCTCCCAATTAGAACCCGAAAATACACCCGTTAATATGTTTGGCTGGGTAGGGGTTGCTGTGGGGTTTTGCGTAGGCGAAACAGTTGAGGTGGGGTAAGTTGGCGTTATGGTTGGGTTCGGGATCCATATTGGCTGAGGTGTTGTAGATGAAGGCGTTGGGTTTCCGATTATGACTGTTTTGGTATTACTCCAGCCGCTGTCTCCCACAGTATTCTGATATTGCGTGCCGCAAGCTTGGGAATTATAGAAGGTGTAACCTGTAATCGCCTTAACCTGAAAATCGATTTGTCCCCCTTGAGGCACACTCCAATATTGAATGCTAAAAGACACAACTGTATAGGTCGAAGTGAAAGCCTGAATACCAGTCTGACTGTGGCTGCCGAGGTCAGAGTCGCCATTCCAGTTTTCAAAGTGTCCCTTGGAACGTACATTATAGTACAAGTAGACAGTGTTGTTGCTTGAATCTTTGTAGGGTGTGAACGGCTGGTTCTTGATCGTTACGTCGATGGTTCGGTTATCGACATGTTCTCCGCCGCTGCTATGAGTTATTTGCTCACCAGTATAGGGGTCTGTAGTTGTCCAATGCGTTATGGGAACGGTATAGGAGTGGTCGACGTACGCCACGGTGAATTCTGGCGTTGAGGGATTAGCAGCTAAAACGCCTGAAGGAGCCGCCATTAACATTGCTGAGGCGGATAAAACAATAATTGTCAGTAGAGCTAATTTCTTCTGCGGTTTCATAGGTTAATCTTATGGCGGTTACAATAAAAAGCTTGTAGTAAAGGTATTTTGACTAATTTAAGTCAAAGTTTCTTGACTGACAAGCTTTTATTTTAAACGTTACATGTACTTATTTATGCGAACAAAAATAGCACTGTTACTCAGCTTTCTCTTGTTAGTGTCAGGCTCGGTCGCGATCGAATCTGCATTCACCCAAATTAGCCCCAACGTTCCAACCTTCACTTTAAAACTTGAAGATGACTCTTATAACATAACGAATGCAACCGGAACCTACCGTATTCCGATAAAGTTCATTGACGTCGATATAACCAATACTGGGGACCTCTCGCATTATGCAGTCGTAAACGAAACTATCGTTAAGCTGTACTATAATATCCGCGTTAAAGACCATAATGCCATAGATTGGGCACTGGTCACTCCTAACCTTGCCCCATCAACTACAGGCTACACAACTGTGAAGTTTGGGCTCGGCAGCACTAATCCTGACCCAGGCGGCTGGAGTATCTGGATTGGCAACGTAACCAAGAGCGATAAAGTTGATATTCAGGTGTTAGGAATCAACGGGTTCTACACAAAACTCATAGATAATCCCTCATGCTGGAGAATACCCCAATACAGCGTTTTTAATGAAACGGGAAGAAGTGCCTGGAGCAGCACACAAACAATAACCATACCTTCCAGTTAAACCTCATAGTCCGCAACTTCAACTTCCCCTCGTCCACCTTTGCCATTACCACTGGAATCCAAAATACTATGACCACTAGAAAGCCGATACTGACCTCCTCTTAGAGCTTTTAATTTACTCCTATTGCCACAGAACTTCAGTGACGCAAATATGTTTTTTTTGCTCATACCTAAATAAGAAAATGCAGGGGGTTTGGTAAACAACCAGTTAAGAAATCATGATAATGTTTAGGAAAGGGTAAATTGCGATAAATTGGTTTGTCGATGGTACCGCGTAATTTGGATCAATGAGTATATCAAGAGAATATTTATTTGGATTTTGGATTTTCTTCGGCAACTTCTTTGAATGTTACGGTCGTTTCTATCGGTATTGTTCTTTGTGTTATCTTGTATTTTTTGTTCTTTTTGTTTGTCATGGGCAACTGTAAGATCGGATTAACGTTTTATGAGTTGTGTCTAAATTGTGTTTGTTCTGCCATCGCTTTGCTGCATGAAAAAAATATGCGTTAGACTGCAAGGGGAGCGTCAGCTTTTTCTTTTAGGATTTGTAGATTTTGGGGTCTAAGAGTGCAAAGTTGTTTCCGCCTGCGTGGTAGAGTACTCGGGCCTTCTTAAGGTCATACCCGCTTTCGGCGAAGACACCCATGTCGCAGTAGGCTTCGAGGATTTTGCCGACGAATATATTGTGGTCGCCTGTGGTGAATTGGCCGTCGACTTCGCATTCAAGATGCGCGACGCATTCGCGGATGGCCGGGGCTTTGATCTTTTTGCCGGGAATTTGGGTGAGATTGGCTTTTTTGAATTTGTCGAAGCTTCTGCCGGTTAGGGAGCCACAGGCGTAGACTGCTTGGAGGATTTCCAGTGTTGGAATGTTTACGGTGAATTCGCCTGATTCTTCGATGAGGGTATGGGTGTGGCGGGTGGGTGCAAGGCTGATGGCGAGGAGCGGCGGGTTGATTGAAGTTGGCATAGCCCACGCGACAGTGGTTACGTTTGGTTTGTTAGCTTTTCCGACGGCGGAAACCAATACGGTGTGCATGGGGTGTAGGAGCCGATACGCAGAGTTGATGTTAACGGTTGTTTTCACGGACATTCTTGTCACCTTGTACATGTATTGCGAGGGTTTAGGGCTTATTTTGCTTTTCCGTGCCACCTTAGAGTATCGAAATATAACTGTTTAGTTAAAAATTTTGAATGAGGGCTTGCTTGTTTGCTGTTTTGTTTAAAATTCTTGGAGCCATAGCTGGCTTTTTTGGGGTTGTTTTAGTTGTGGGCGATATATGTGCATGTTAGCAAAGGTTATGTCGTAACACTCAATACTTGCTGGCTGTAGAGGAACCCGAAATGTCCAAACCCATAGAAGTATTCGAAAACGAAGAAGCGTCTAAACTCCTGGATTACTTTGTTGCTTACAAAAAACTAATGAGCAAAGTAGAATACGTAAAGTGCATATCCGCTCTAAACAGTGAAATCCATATCCAGGAAAGCCGACCTGTGATGGAGACCTCTGACCTGACCGCGACGGAAGTAACCGAGTCGCCCGTAAGCTGCCCTTTAGCACTCGAAAAGTAATCCTATTTTTTTCCTTTTTTTAAGGCGACTTAACTTTATGTATTACGCTTATTACGAGTTTTCCGTGGGCGGTCTTGACTAGGCTCATACGTAGGTGAATTGGGGTTTTCTCCATGTCTTTTCTGACGAGAATCGTGTGAAGGTCGATCTGCCCTGTTTGCTGCAGTCCATCTATAAGCCCACCCTTTTCTATTTCGGGAGTCTGCAGAACATCTAGCAAGTTCAGGTTCATCAGCTCCTCGCACGCATAGCCGAACAGTTCACATGCAGCATGGTTAACGTAGACAAATTCTCCCTTCAAATTAGCCAGGAAGATTGCTTCGGTTAGGTTATCTAAAACCATCGCCCTGAACAGCAAGCCCTCTTCAGTTTTGCGACGGTCCATGATTTCCTGAGTTAGGTTCTTATTTGCTTGCGCGTACTCGGCTGTGCGTCTGGTGACCACTTCTTCGAGCCGCTGGTTGTAGCTGTTTAGTTCCTGCTCGAGTTTTTTGCGTTCACTAATGTTCTCGAATATGGTGACGAAATGGTCTTTCTTGGGTCCATACACAGTGATGTTAAACCATATGCTAAGCGGCTTAAAGTACACCTCGAAGGTTTCAGGTTTGCCCGTTCGGGCAACTGTACCATACTTTTCAAATAATTCAGGGTTAGCTTCTCTTGTTCCTGGAATAGCTTCAGAGACTCTTCGACCGACAACACTTTCACGCTTCAAACCAGTGAGCCTCTCGAAGGCAGAGTTAATTTCCAAGTAAACAAAATCCACAGGCTCATCTTTCTGGTCAAAAATCATTCGGCAATAGGCATACCCGTTTATCATGTTTTCAAACAGGCTACGGTATTTTTCCTCACTTAACTTAAGGTCCTCTTCGGCTCTTTTTTTGTCGTCTATGTTTATCACGATAGCTCGGATGCGCGGTCCAATGGGTATGAAGGAGAATTGCTGCAGGTACCAGTGCTCGCCAAGTTTAATTTCGCGTCCAAATGAGTATTCAATAGAAATTTTGCCTTTAAACGATGATTTCACCGCTTCCCAATCGGCGAAGAAAGGCTGGTTTAAACCTTGCTTTTCGATGTTAGGGAACACTTTTTTCGTGGCGGGGTTCGTGTAAGTAACGTTTCCGTCAAAGTCGACCTCAACCACGGGGTTTGGGTTAAAGGCTGGAAAAGACGCCAACCGTATGTACCTTTCTTCAACCAGTTTACGGTCAGTTATGTCCTGCCCAGAAAAGACTGCCTCATTAAACACCCCGTTTTCATTTTTAACTGGCAGAGTGTGCCAGCCTATTATTCGTTCCTGCCCAGCCTTAGTTAAAACACGCCGTTCCCAATGTCCCCGCCGATAAGTGCCATCCAGAAGTTGATGAAAAGACATCCGCATCTCTTCCCTTCCAGCTTGGGGGACAAAATTGTCAAACCAGTTCTTGCCCACAACCTCGCCCTTCTGGTATCCTAAAACTTCACATGCCTTCTGGTTTATGTGAGCGACGTTTTCGTTTCTTGAAACATAAACAACCAGAAGATCTTCTATATTGAAGTTAAAATTTTCTTCGTTCTTTCTTTCTGACATTAAACTTTCTCCTTTTCAATTATTTGGTTAATTTGTGAATACTCTTTGGCTACGGTAGGCATGTACATGCGTTCAACGTATTCTTTCATCATTCGACAAGCGTTGAAAACAGGGTTGATGGTCTTGATGGCTTCTTTAGCAACTGCAATCCAACCATGGGGAATTCCTTTGCGGTCGCGGTCGTAAAATAGGGGCACTATATTATTTTCCAGCAGACTATATAATACTTCAGCGTCTGCTCTGTCTTCTTCATCGGGGCTTCCACCCTTGAAGCCGTCGATTGCCCAGCCGTTAGCGCCGTTGAAGGCTTCATCCCACCATCCGTCACGAACACTCAAGTTGATGACGCCGTTCATCGAGGCTTTCATGCCGCTTGTGCCGCATGCTTCCTGCAGCCGCCTAGGCGTGTTCAACCAAACGTCCACCCCTCGAACTAAATCCCGCGCAAGATTCATATCGTAGTCTTCGACAAAAACAATCCGCCCCTGGAACCTCTTATCTAACGCTGTGTTGTAGACGCTTTTTAGAAGCTCCTTTGACGCATGGTCGGCCGGGTGAGATTTGCCGCCGAAAATTATCTGTAAAGGTCTTAGGGGATCCGTAACTATCTTCTTGAGTCGTTCAATGTCAGATAGAATAAGGTAGGGGCGTTTGTACTGGGTAAATCGCCGAGTAAAAGCAATTGTTAACGCGTAGGGGTCAAGGAGGGCGCCCATTGCAAGTACTTGCTGGGTGGAAACGCCATCTTGAACTAGACGTATCTGAGCCCGGTCCTGAACGGCGCGAATAAGACGATTCTTCATCATTTGGTGTACCATCCAGAATTGTTCGTCTGGAATGTCAGCTGCTGATTTCCAGAATTGCTCATCATACTCGCTTGGCAACTCTGCGTTTTTTATCTGATCCTCGAAGAGCTCGGAGATTTCTGCCGCTCGCCAACTCGGCGAGTGAACTCCGTTGGTAATGCTTATAATCGGGATTTCTTCCAACGCTTTTCCTGGAAAGATTGGACTCCACATTCTTCGCGCTACTGCGCCATGAAGTTTGCTTACTGCATTGGCTTGACCTGCCATGCGCAAAGCTAATGCGGTTAGACTAAACTTATCCCGACCTAGCCCCTCATAGTTACCCATTTTTAGAAAGTCTTGGCGATCAATACCTAATGGTTCCCAGAAGTTTTTGCTGTAGCGGTCCATGAGTTGGTGTGGGAAAATGTGTTGACCTGCCGCGACTGGCGTGTGGGTTGTAAAAACCGTGGTTTTACGGACTTTTTCTATTGCTTCTTCCAGTGGGGCTCCATGGGTTCGCTCTTCTATGAGTCTTTCAAGCATCATGAAGGCTGTGTGGTCTTCGTTTGCATGCCACACAGTCGGGTTAATTCGCAATGCACGAAGGGTTCGCACGCCACCTATCCCCAGCACGATGAGTTGTTGTAGTCGTTCCTCCGGGTCCGCAGTGTAGAGTCTAGCGGAGAGTCCCCTGTCTTGGGTGCGGTTATCGCTTATGTTTGTATCAAGCAAATAAAGGTTAACACGTCCTACCCGGGCTTGCCAAACTTGGACAAATATTTGGCGGTCACCCAACGGAACCGGAATCAGCGGGCCACATCCTTGGGGCCAAGCACACGGAGAAATAGGTGCCTCGCTAAAATCCAACTGTGTGTATGCTTCTTCTTGCCAGCCGTCCGCGGCGACGTGTTGCCTGAAATATCCTTGTGGATACATAAATCCTACGGCAACCAATGGTAACCCAAGGTCTGAGGATTGTTTACAGATGTCGCCTGCTAAAACGCCCAACCCGCCTGCGTAGATAGGCAAGGAGTTATGGATTGCGTATTCAGCTGAGAAATAAGCTATTTGTCCTTCGAAACTGTGAGAGGTGTTTTTTCCGCACCAGCTTTGCTTATTTAACATGTAGTTGTCGAATTTTTGTATGCTTGAGTCGTAAAGTTCGAGGAATGCGGGGTCTTTGGCGGCAGCCTCCAACTTGTCTGGGTCGATATCTCGCAGTTGCTTCACTGGGTTGTGTCCGCTTGCTCTCCAAAGTTCATAGTCAAGAGACCTAAAAACCTGACGTCCTTCTTCATCCCAGCTCCACCAAAGGTTCTTGGCAAGCTCAAGTATTCTTCCTATTCGTTTAGGAACTAGCTCAAGAATTTCCTGTGTTTCCGACATATCCATTCAGCTTAGGAACTCCATTGTCTTAGGTGGCAGGTGGTTATCTTGCCCTGTAGGCTAATAAACATCGAATATAAAAATTCTAACATAGAGCGATTTTCAGTAATAATGAATTATTGATTGTTATTTATAGTTTATATTTTGCAAAAAGTTGTTTCGGCACGCTGAAAGGTTAAGTTTTGTTAGCGCTTGGCCTTTTGTATTTGTTAAAGCCAAAGGTGTTTTTCCATGAACATGTCTCGGATCTTTGTTGAGAAATGGAGAATTAAAAAAAGGGAAAGATGGATTTGTCGTTGGCCTTGCTATTTAGGGTCGCTTTTTTAGCAACAGTAATGCAAGTACTGCCCCAACTATGGCGATTGCAACAATGATGCCGATGACTGCGGGAACGAAGTATTGGTCTGATATAGATTGTTCAGTAATTGGTTGTGGAGTTGTTGTTGGTGCCGCTTGCTCAACTGAGAAGGTTGTTTCTGAGTATGATGGCCAGTAACTGTTGCTGCCAGCGAATGTTGCGTATATGGTGTATTTGCCTGGTATGTCAGGTGTCCATTGGTAAGTGAATGCTCCACTTGTATCGCTTGTTGTTGTCCCAATATTTCTGTAGTTTCCGTTTGAGTCAAGAACGTCTATTGAAACCACGACTCCGGTAGCGTTTGTGGGCATTGGTAGTTGCATGTAAACGTATTTCATCCAGTCACTCATGCTTGCGTCAGAAACTGCTGGAACGCCGTTGGGGAACTTTGCTGTTAATTCGTACTCATTTGTTCCAGGAGAAACGTCAGTCACGGTTCCTTTTATTGTTAATGAGGAACCCAGAGGTACGTTTATGTCTGGTGCTGTAACAGCTGTTGCGCTTGGGCCTTTGCCGATTGCGTATATGCGGTTGTCGTATGCATTAAAGAAGCCAATTATTCCGTCTCCGACGACGTTGGGTCCTCCCCAGCGTACTCCTTTTAGACCGTCGATTTTCCAGATTACTTCGCCGGTCGTTGCATTGAGGCAAATGTACGGCGCGTTTCTAGCTAAGGGTGTGGTGGGTGAATGCTCCATTTGTACTAAGTATATTCTTCCGTCTTCAGTGTAGAAATCGAACAGCACTGGGTAGTTGGATAGGCCTTCTTTGATTTGGTTGTATGGGTCTGTAACGTTGTATCTCCAAAGTAGGTTGCCGTTGTTGACATCCCAAGCGAACACTTCTCCTGCGAAGCCTGTTGTTAACAGCATGCCTAAACGAACGTTAACGCGGATACCGAATGTATCAAGGTATGGTTGAGATTCTGTGTCCCAAAGATATGCACCGGTGTCTAGGTTGAAGCCGAAGCTTTGTCTGGTTTCTTTTGCCCATAAAGTGAAAACGCCCTCAGATAAGCCAGCGTCTCCCCAACCTATGAATAGGTCAGTTTGTGGCGGTGTCCAAGAAGTATTATACAACAGTGTTCCTTGTTTTCCTGGTTCTAAGCTTATGCTCCACAATGCGACAGGTTTGTTCATCCTTTCCGTAATTAGGTTGTCAGCTGTCCTAGCGACGACGTTTGAACCTATTATTCTGTCGGCAAGAACCTTCTGGATGGTAGCCAGGTAAGCCTTTGGCTATAGTCACGTTATAAGCCCATGCTCGCTGTGCAGCTGTACGTGCACTGCTTGGACTCACTGCTGTGGCATTGTATTTGGTTCCGTGTGGGTTCCAGCTGCCATCCATTGCTACGATTGCACTTGAGTTCCAAAGAGCCATCCAACCATTTGCCTGGTTAACTTGTAGTACGTAGAGTTCGCCTTTTTCGCCTCGTATCATAGTGCCAGATGGCACGTTTGTTATTCCATACATCCAGCGGCCAGTTGCAGCCTCATAAGCATTCCAAGTGCTTCCACTAGTAGACCATAGAATAGCGTAAGCTCCGTGTAGGTTATATGAGTCCCAGTAGAATACTTGTCCAAACGATAGGCGAGTGTTGTTCCAGTTTCTAACCCAAAGTTCTTCTCCAGTATGCAAGTTAACAGCGACAACTTCTTGTTCAATATTAATGCCGCCCCTTGGTTCAAATCTGTTATAGTAGAGTACGCCAGCAATTACTACTGAGCCTTGGAACTTTCCTTCGTAAGCATCGCCAATGTCGTAACTGAAGTCACCGAGTGTTCCACCTACTAGGCCGCCTGTAGCTAGGTTTTTTGTCCATAGTATATGGGCAGAGTCTGGTCCTGGACCGGCAATCACTGGTCCTGCGTACCGTGTTGGGTCTAAGAAATCAGAAGTAACTTCTTTCCATTCTCTTAGCTGCGCATTTATCGGGCGAGTCCAATATTCGGTCGGAAGTGGTGCAGAAGGATAGATAGGTACTGATTCCTCTTGTACGATTAGCGCCAGTTTTTCGCTGTCAGCAGACTTATACAATACGCTTGCGCCGCCTGAAGATGTCCAGTTATATCGTTGTTCTGGAAAATGCGTTTGCAGATAGTAAGTGCCGATAGCATCTGGTAAATATAGAGTGCCTGTACCGCCTGTTGCATCGGTTCTAAATGGACCAAGAGTCTGAGTCGTCCCGTCTGGTTTAGTGACAGTTACGGTCAATCCCTGCCAACCATCATTTGTATTTTGCAGTTCGTCAGTGATGCCTAGGTGAATCAAAGTCTCTTGACCGATGCCTACTGGGTTTGGCATAGCACCAACATAGGCATACGGTTGCTTGGTTAGTAATTTTAGCTGTGCATCAGCGCCCGGCAATAATGTCATAGAGCACATCATTGAACTTGTTAAAAATATTGCAATCAAAATAGCCATAGTTTTACTTTTTATTTTTTGCATTTTTTCCTTCCTATAATTTTAGTTGAACAAAAACAAACCTTTGAAGACTTGTTTTGCTCAATATCAACGGTTGTTCTATTTTATTACTTATAAAACTGAGTGGAAAGCGAGCACTGCCGTCAATGTACAAAAGAAATTGGCAGACACACGTGTCATAAAAAGTTATTTTTGTCGTCAGAAAGTAGAGATTTATCGATAAGTAGAGGTTTTAGTTTTGCTAATGTTTGTTTTAATGTCAAGGTCACAAAAAGTCTAATTTACTGATCTCTGAATATGGAAAAATCGTTGTTCTGTTTTGCAGTGTCATAGAAGCAAACTCTGCGTTGTCTTATTCTGCGGGGTGTGGGAGCGACGGGTAATAGGCAATTAAGTTGAGTGAGAAAGGGCATGAAATCGGGCAGAAACCAACATCAAACCCAAATCCAGCGGGCTCCTCGTTGAAGAAAGTTTACTTGTCAGGGCTTAGGCTTTGACGGGAAAATAAGAGTGAATCTTGTTCCTATGCCTGCCTGGCTCTCAAAATTTATGGTGCCTCCGTGAGCTTCAATTATTCGTCTGCATACTGCTAAGCCGAATCCTTGTCCCCTAGATTTAGTGGTAAAGAGAGGCTGAAAGACTTTATCTTTGATTCCCTCTGGTATGCCTATACCAGTATCCTCGATGACTACTCGTACATTCTTATCGTCCATGGTTTGAGCTTCCAGAGTTAATTCGCCTCCTGTGGGCATTGCCTGAATCGCGTTTGTTATCAAATTTATGAAAACTCTTTTCAACAGCTGTTGGTCAGCATCAAGGGTTAATTCATCATCGATTCTTACTCTCACTTGAATATCGTCAGGAATTTTTATTTGGGACAAAACTGAATTATGCAACTTCTTTAGGTTAATTGTCTCTTTGTGGACCTCAACTGACTTCACAAAAGTTTGAAGATCGCTGATTATCTTATCCATATAGTTAGCCTGGTCTTCAATGACGCTTATGCTTTCTTGAAGGTTAGTTTTTATTAGACTCTCCTGGAGCTTTTTGAGTTCTTCCTTGGCTAAAAACACCTCTCCAATTGTTGCTTGCAAAGGATTACGCAAGTCATGCCCCACCATCCCAGCTGTCTCGCCTATAACAACTAAGCGTTCAGCTTTCTTGCGCTCATTCATATCTTGAAAGAGCCGCCACCTGTAAGTATGCAGTTGCCAAGAAGCTACAGCAGCTATTAGGTTTGCAAAAAGCATGCTAAGGGTAGTTGTAAACAATGCTGAAAAAGCAAACAATTGTGCATTTATTAGGAGCACGGCTAGTTGTTCTGCTGTAACTAAGGAAGCTATCACAAATTGATAAGCAAACCGTGTTTTAACAATTAGGTAGGTGATTCCTACACCTACGCTAACTGCGACTGCTTGTGCAAGTGCGTTTTGGGGTCTGCTAAAGTTGCTGAGAACCGCTATCGCTAATACCAAAGCATATATGAATACTGCCTTGTCGTATGAACGATATTGCTTAATCTTTCCAAAATAAAAGTACAACCAAACCGTGAAGGCTAATATGAAAAGACGCATAGCAAGGTAACCAAAGAAGGGCAAGGATACGCCCAAAAATTGATAGTCGTTAAAGACGTAACTAACATTGGGTATGGCAAGTAATAGTATTCCAAGCCTTGTTTGGTTAATGTCTGCTGGGAGGAAGAACTGACGATATTGCTCATTTACATCGACTGGGATCTTTCTTAAATTATAATGTCGAAGGTTTGTTAGCCAATGTATTTTCATTATGTTTTATGTTGCAACATACTAATTATCAGTTTTGATGTTATACGAGGCTGCCTTTAGTTAGGAGCGAATAACTGGGTTTAATGGTCGGGCGTAATCTTGCTAGTCAGCAAAAACGAGAACAATCAACCAAAAGAGTAGGTTAAAAAAGAAAAATTTAGAACTGTTCTTGCTTGTTATGCATCGATTTCTTCTTGATTTGGTAAGTCACCGCTTGAAATATTTGAAAGGTCAAAAGCTCATTTTGTCCCTTCTTCCGTAACCTCTACCTTAACTGTCAACGGCTTAACCTCGTAGAGCTCGTACTTCTCGAAGTCCTTTGAGCCATCGTTCAACCAATCTTCTAGGTCCTTTCGTTGCTTGAACCGGCGAATTATGATTTCCGTATCGATTTCCTCTATCGCTAAGAACTTTGTATCCTTGTTGTCTTTCACGCTACCTCACCACCTTTTTGCGATCGCGCCTTTCATTATTACCTTAAAGTCTGGATTAGCGTTCAGATTCAGCCACGCATTCCAGTCAAAGCAAGAGACTGTTTGTTACGTCTAAATTCAGTTATTTCTTTTTTTAATCTTTCTATTTCAGTTTTACAGTAAATATGAAGTTGCCACTATGACAACTTCAGCGCGCGATATCTTTCAGATCAATCTATAACTTATTTGTTGTAACTTGGTTGCGACAACAAGCGTTTATTGTCTTCAACCAAGTAAAGGTTATATGCGGACATCCTTGGGTTCTCACGTTTTATAAAACCTGTATCCGACTTGGAAGCTAAGGTTTCAGTTAGTTCTCAAGAGCAAATCCGCTTTTTAATCCCTTCTCAACTTAATCTTTTCCTAAGCTCAACAGCGGGCTTTTGAATATGTTGCCGAGATGGATGGAAGAAAACTGTTTCGGAAACGCAAATAGACTTGGAACTTTAGCGTTTTATGTGGTATTGCTCGATTGTGTCTTTGGCTTTTTCCCGTCGTTCCTGATGGTGCAGCAGGAAAGCGTTGAGTTTTTCGGCGATGTCTTTTTTGCATTCGCCGCATAGCATTTCGCCTCCTTTGCAGCGGCGTTCTCGTTCAGCAAGTTTTTGATTGTCTTCTTCGAAGAGGAAGAAGTAGTATTGGAATATGCTACAAACTGTTGGGTCAGCGCCTGTTTTGCGTTGCTCTGCAGCGGTGCCTTTGCCACCTGTGAAGGCATTCCATATCTTCTTTCTAACCACATCGGGTTGGTCAGTGGTGAATATGCTGGTTTCAGGCATTGACGCGCTCATTTTTCCTCCTGCGGCAAGACCTGGGAGGAAGCGACAGTGGATTTGCGCGGGTTTAAAGTAGCCAAGTTTTTGTGCTATGTCACGTGTTACACGCCAGTAGGGGTCTTGGTCGATGGCGGCTGGAATGAGTGCCGGTACGTTTTCGCCTGTTAGCTTTTTATGGATAAAACATGGAGCGGCTTGGATGGCTGGCCAGAATATCCAGCCTATGTTGGTGCTGTCTTGGAAACCGAAGCTGCTGCGGGCAGTGCTGTAGGTTATGCGTTTGGCAACTTCGAGGGTGATTTCATAGAGGAGGTCGATGTCTTTTGTGTCATAAATGATGAATGTGTCGTCAGGCTTGAATCCTAAGGCAATAAGGTCCAGCGCGTTTTCGTAGGACCATTTTTCGGTTTTTTTAAGGTCTACGTTGTCGCTGATCAGGTATTTTTCGTCGTCTGTTATTTGGAAGTACAAGCGGGTTTTGAATTCTTGTTGAATGTGAAGGGTGAATATCCAAGGAACAAGATGTCCTATGTGGACTGGTCCACTGGGGCCTCTGCCCGTGTAGAGCACAAACTTGGTGCCCTTGTCGTATAGGTCAAGGACGGTGTCGAGGTCGCGGTGGCTGAAGAAAATTTTTCTTTCTAATTGAAGGTGGAGCTTATCAGTGTGTTTTTTCATGCGTTCCAGAAGCTGCATCGTGAGGGGTTGTGTGCCGAATTCGCGTATTAACCGTTCGTAATCAACTTTGCCCTTAACTTCCCAGGGTGTAACTACCATTTCGTCATTGTTTTCTTCGGCAGCTGCCGTCTGTATCACCAGTACCTTTTACATGAAAGGTTGCGTTTGGTGATATATGTTTTTTCGCGCTCAGGGCTTGTTTAAAAACAGATGGGTGTTCTCAATCTGCGGAATTAGCCCAAAAGGAAGAGTTAAGCGAACCAAGCCATGAGCTAACAGGATACGGCCTAAAAGGCAGGGTGGGCAACGGCCTTCTCCTTGTTGGCAGCCAGATTCGCTCAACTTTTGTTGGCTATCCCTTGCATTCCTACCAACAGGTAACCTGTTTGGTGGATATAAGACAATGTTGGTTACACTGTGCAACAACAAAAGTACGAAGTTTACGCTTCGAAGGTGGTCTTAAAAGCTACAAAAGCAAGAATTTTCTCTCTTTTCTTAGTTACTTGTTAGTGCTAGCGACAATCTTTTCCTAATAAAGAAAAATAAAGAAAACCTAAAATTCAAAAATCGTAAAACTAAGACCTATCGCTGAACCCTCATTAACCTTATAAAAAGCAACTCCATTAGCATCCATAATCCATTATCCGAAAGGCTGATGGAAGAGAGAGGGAGAAAACAAAATGAGTCAAAAAGATAAAAGAATAGAAATTAGTGATAGAAGAAACTATCGAATTGACATTGGCGCCTACGGCAGCATAGCCATAGAAGCCCCAACAAAAGATGAATGCCTGGAACTTTTTAAAGAAGTAACTAGAACCAAACGAGATTCACCGTTAGACGAAGCCATAAGATAGTCCACTTCTGAGTTTTCAGCATAACATTGGCTACCGAAAACACGATAACACCTACCCAATGGAGCTTTCAACCTACCTCTATAGCGAAGAAGCGGTTAGAAAGTTGTTGTTCTCTCGATAATTTTTGTAGTTGAAGCGTTTTCTATTCAATTTTTTGGGCGCTTGATGTAATCTGCAACGGACTGAGAAGTTGTTGCTGTTGCTGCTGCAACCAACTCCTTGCACTAGGTTGCAACAAACAACAGAAATATTTTTCCTTAGCACAGTAAATCACCACCATCACTCAAAAGAAAAAAGTATAGTCATGGGATATAATGCGATTTACTATAACTGTTTTACCAGCCAAAATAAAGTAACCTGTAAACTGGTTAAGGAGCGTAAATTTTTTCCAGTTTTATTTTTCTAAAACTACAAGTATGCATCGGTTACGTATCGACGCATCATGCGGTGGCTGTTAAAGTAGTAGGCTATCTTGCCGATGGAGTTTTTCATCATCTTTATCCATTCGTCATGCCTGTCGTAGAACATCGGTATGATAACGTATTCTAGTTTATTGTAGAGGTCATCGGCTTCTTTATGGAAGAGTGTCTGGTTGTCCAAGTTGTCGACGTTTGCGGGTCCAATCGACCAGCCTGTCATGTTTTCCATCCAGCCTTCCATCCACCAGCCGTCAAGAACACTTAGGTTGATGACGCCGTTGTGGGCAGCTTTCATTCCGCTTGTTCCCGAAGCTTCCATTGGTCGGAGCGGCGTGTTAAGCCAAACATCAACGCCAGAAACCATCTTAGAAGCGATGCCCATCCTGTAATCTTCTAAGTAAACAATCTTGATGTCTTCTTTGAGTTGATTCGCATAACTGTAGATTTGCTCTATGAGGCGTTTTCCGCCTTCATCTCGTGGGTGCGCTTTTCCTGCGAATATGACTTGGAACTTGCTATTTCGACCTATCGCCCGCAATCTGTCAATGTTAGAGAACAGCAGGGTTGGTCGCTTGTATTCTGTTGCTCTTCGGGCAAACCCTATGGTAAATACATCTGTGCTCAGATTGGCGTTTGCAGCTTGATTAGTGTAGTCTATTAGAATCTTTTTTTGTGATTCGTGTGCTTGCCAGATTTCACGGTCAGGAATAATTTCAACTTTGGCTAGCAATTCAGGCTCAATAGCCCAACCCGGCAGGTACTGGTCAAAGACTTCGCGGAAACTTTCGCCTGTCCAAGTAAAAGAGTGAACCCCATTGGTTACCGCATGGATTTCGTAACCTGCGAACATTTTGCTGGAGATTTCTTGGTGACGTTTAGCAACGCCGTTAACATAGTTGCTTAAGTTCAGGGCTAGACTGGTCATGTTTAGTCGGTCGCAGCCGCCACACTCCTTTAAGGTGGCTAAGTCACCTGTCCCTAGAACCTCCGCAACTAGATCGTAACTGAATTTGTCGTGGCCTGCTTCGACGGGGGTATGCGTCGTAAAGACGCAAAGTTCTTTGACTTTTTCGGGGTCTGAGCCGTTTTTTCGTAGTAGCTCAACGGCTAGAAGACTTGAATGTCCTTCGTTCATGTGGTACTTTCTTACTTTAAAGCCCAAGGCATCAAGCATTCGTACGCCGCCAAAGCCCAAAATTGCCTCCTGTTTTAAACGATAGCGTTCGTCTCCGCCGTAGAGGTAAAAGGTTATTTCTCTATCTTCCGATGTGTTTCCGTCACAGTCTGTGTCAAGGAATAGGACTGGAACAACTCCACCTGTGACGCTTTGGTACTTGTAAAGCCAAGCTCTAACCTTCACGTTTCGCCCCTCAATCTGCACGTAAACCTCGTTTGGGACAAGGGTCATGTATTTTTCGGGGCTCCATTCACGGGGCTGTTCAGATTGTCTCCCATTTTGATCTAGTTTTTGCTTAAAATAATTACGTTTACTGATTAAGGTAACTGCGATCAGAGGAAGTTTTAGGTCGGCGCTTGAACGGATAGCGTCTCCTGCTAACGTGCCTAATCCGCCTGCATACGTGGGAATCTCGTTATTTAATCCTACTTCCATGGAGAAATAGGCTATCTTCTGACCTTTCAGTACACCCTCTAACCCATTCATCCCTTGTTCCCCTCTCTTATTTGCCAGCGGTGCGAGCCCCCCGCCCTCGCTAAGCATTATTAGATTCATCCATGGATGGGATTGCCTTAATCTACTTTTCCCTATACCCCGAAAAATAAAACGAAAAAAAAACAAACTTGGAAAATATAGAAGGGGTTGGTTATGCTGCGGGCGCTGGGCGGGTTCCCAAAACAACGGTTACTGGCACCTGTGAGTTACCCCTAACTACTGTCATTACTAAGCTGTCTCCCGGCAGGGTGCTTTCTTCTAGGTAGCTGGCTAAGTCATCGTTGTTTTTAATAGTTTGCTGATTGGTGACTGCGCCGTTTGCGCTCTGTACTCCCATGGCTATGATGATGTCGTCGACTTGAAGTTTGCCATCTGAGGGTCCTCCACTTGTCACTGAAGTAATTTTCCAGCCGTATGTAACGCTTGCTCCTGATTGTTGCGCTGTGGTGTAGTCCATGTCAGTTCCCATCACGCCGAGGTACGAGTGGCCATTGTATGAGCCTGTTGTGATTAATGCGGACACCTCTCTAAGTATGGTGTCTGATGGGATTGCAAAGCCTAAACCCTGAGATTCAGAAACTATCGCCGTGGTTATGCCAATGGCGTTTCCAACGGCGTTTAGCAGCGGGCCACCAGAATTACCTGGGTTTATGGGTGTGCTGGTTTGGATTATGTTGGCGATTGCGAATCCTCCAGCGGTATCCTCCGTTATGGTTCGTCCAGTTGCACTCACAACTCCCGTAGTAAGTGACCCTACGAGGCCATAGGGGTTGCCTATCGCAATGACTGGTTCGCCCACGCTCAGGTCAGATGAACTCACGATTGTCAGTGGCTTAAACTCTGAAGCCGGCGCATCAGAAGTGACAGATACAACCGCTAAGTCTGAGTACGGGTCAGTTCCAATAACAGAGGCGGAGTATCCATGTCCATTTGAGAAGGTAACGCTTAAACTGGTTGTGTCTTGGACAACGTGGTAATTGGTTAAGATAACGGTTCGTCCGGCAAAATTATAAACGAACCCTGATCCCTGCACACCACCGTCACTGGTTTCGCCTTGAACCAAAACCACTGAAGATTGAGCATTAGCGTAAATGTCTGCTAGCGAGGTTCCATTTTGCAGTATGGTGATGTTCTGGGTGGTGGCGTTTTGGAAGCCTCTGATGTCGGAGATTTGACTTTGCAAAATGGCGATTTGGCTGTTTGTCTGCTGGTATTGGACAAAGAAAATCAATAATCCTCCAACAAGCAATCCTGCTATGAAAAGTAGAATGAGGATAGATGCTGAAAATTTATGAGGAGCACTAGGGGGGTTGGGTGGTGGTGGGTACATTAGGTTCGCCTTAAAAAAGAAGTGTGCAACTAACGGAAATAAAAGTTGCTGTTTATCGGCGGTCGATAAGGTCCAAGGCGTCTGGTCCCGTGCCAATGAACATGACTGGTACGCCTGTGCGGGTTTCAACTTCTTTTATGAAGTCTTTGGCTTCGTTAGGCAAGTCGTCGTATTTCTTGGCGCCTTTGCAGCTTGGATATATGCAGTCGAGCTTTGTCATCGCAGCTTGGGTGGCACCGTTTATTTTTGCTGTTTTTTTAGCCAACTCAAAGTCGAAGGGCGCGCTGCGTCGGTCGCGGCCTGTTCCAGCGGCAACTTCAAACCATCCTCGCCTCTGGGCTTCTTCCTTGGTTATTTCGCCTGGTAACGGTCCAGCACCCACTCTGGTCATAAAAGATTTGTAAACAATAATTACGTCATCCACCCTTGTGGGTCCTACGCCTGCTTCTGAAGCAATGGCAGATGCGCCCGTGTCTCGTCCAGTCACGTAAGGGTAGCCGCCGCCAAGGAAAAGTGACAGCATAAAACCTTGAGTACCTTCAAGCAGCACACTTTTGCCCGCGTCTAACCCATCGTTAACTTCCATAATTCCGTCAGCGAGGTAAGGTTTTAGTTCAGGAATATCCTTAGCCAGCTTCGCGGTGCGCCGGACACGTTCTTCAAGGGCGGGTCCAACGCCTCTTCCGGTGGTTCCTATTCCCTTGTTGACCGCGCTTGCCTTGTCCTGCTCGCAATGTTTCTGCTCAATGATTGAGGCGTTCTGGTCAATACCCATTCGTTTTTTGTCAACTTGGGTGAGTGCTACTTCATCGAAGAAAGTCTTGACATCTACGTTTGCGCCCGCAGCAATCAGCAAGCGGGTTTTGGGATTTATGAAAGCTGCTGGAACCATATGCAACGCATATTTTTTGTCTTTAAACCATACTGTATGGGCTGCATTCACTGAGCCTGTTCGAACACAAAAATCAAGGTTATCTTTTAGGGCTAAGTACGAGATTATTTTTCCTTTGCCTTCGTCTCCCCAGAAGGCGCCAACAATTACTGAGCAAGGCATAAGCTTTCACCTTGCACATGTCAGTTCAAGAATTATTTAAAGCTGTAGGGTTTTTTTAGGGCATTATTTCATTTTAGCGCGGCTTTTTTTGTTTCGTTTTTTAATTCAGTAGAGCTGCAGGTAACTGGTGAGAAGCTGCAGATGCCTTTTTTTTATTTCGTATTTATCTTTGACAGTGAGCCATTCATCAAAGAAGCAATCGTAAACTTCATTCCTAAAAGCAATGCTTTGAAGCTATTTTTGAGCGTCCCTCTCAACATAGATAGCGAACTTAACATTTATTTAACGTTAAGCATGTTGACGTTTGCTAACCATTAATTATATATTTGGACTTTACCGTAAAGTACCGAGGAGACATTTTACTTTTGCCACGAAAAGGATACAAGTGTATAACCGTAACCGAAAAAATACACGAAGATATCAGAAAAAGAGCCAAAGAAGCCAACCGCACCATGAAAGAATACATAGAGGACCTACTCGCAAAAGACAAGCCTACAAAATAATAGACATAATTCTTTCCAGAGTGTTCTACAATACATCGACCGCATAGCCAATGTTCACTTTATGTGATTTATGCTGTAAATGATCCGGCAAGCTTCATTTTTCAGAAGAGAAATTCGACGCCCAAGAGACTGAAGAAAAAGCTTCACGTTGAAAACAACCTGAAGAAAGACGAAAACCTAAGTTTTAGTGAGGCGACTCAACGCTTCCGCGTCGATTACTTCTAAGAGATCGATCACACGTTTACCCTTTGATTTTTTTTCCGAATGTGTTATTGAATTCCTTGACTCACAAATGTCATCCAAAATTATCCCCACTTCCTCATCCAGGATGACAGGGTAAACCCGACAACCAGCAGGACGGTCTACATAAACGCTGCAATGACGATTTTTTAGATCGTAGAAAACGCAGTAACCATCACGGTTTTTCAACTGAGCGTAACCCTGTCGGTCATATTGCACGAATAGATTTTGGCTGAAGCCTTTCTTTTCTAAACGTTTAATGTCTTTTTTGGAGAGTAACATTTCGGTCTCTGTGCAACAGACTCCACAGTTTGAACAACGCATAACCTGAACTAGTTTGAGTGGTATTTGTCTTTTTATCTTTGTCGACTGTTTTTAGGCTGGGTTTTTCAGTAAGTTAATGTTAAGCATTTCAGCCCAAGCAACATTTTTTAGTGGTACACAGGTGGCTTTGCGGTTGCCTAATGGAGCGTACTCGATTAGGTTGCTGTTTTTTCCCGCGCCCTTTCGCAACTTTGTTAATTGAACGTTCACTATCACGGCTCCATCTTTTAGGTGCAAGTTAACGTTTCTTCCTATGTATGACCTTGCGCTGTTGGCGCTAAAGCTCTCCATCGTTACCATGCCTCATCTTGTTCAGCGATTTTGCTCCAGCATTGTTGGCATATAGGCAGGGTTTCGCCTCTTATTTGGATGTAGAGTTTAATGTTCTCACTTTTGCAGGTGTCTCTCCAAGGGTTTTTACAATGTTCCATTGTTTTTTGCCTCAATGCATCCTTCTTACTTTTTTGCTTTTAAGGCGTTTGTAGAATCTATTGTTTGGAGCTGGGGAGGGGTGGGTGAAACTGAATCTTTATTTATCCCTATTTTATTATTGCTAGTTTGTGGAGTTAATGGCTTTCTTAGACAACCCTATTGCACTTATCATGACAGCCAGTTTAATGATACAAATTGTTGTATTGTTTTTGCTCATCTTAGGGTACTTTTTGAAAAGAAAATTAAAGTTTAGACAGCATGGTTTTACCATGACAGCGGCGTTTGTTTTGCATCTGTCAATGGTGTTTATCATAATGATTCCTTCCTTTGTTTTTGCGGTAGTCCCAAAATATATTGTGCCAGTTCCGTTAGCTATGGAGTCTATTATTGGGTTGACTCATGGAATCCTTGGAACTATAACCTTGTTGCTTGGTGTTTGGCTAGTTGCTTCATGGCGATTTAGCAAGAATATCCAAGGATGCATAAGTAGGAAAAAATATATGTTAAAAACTCTAGCAGTTTGGGTTGCCACCTTAGTCTTTGGCATAACCTTATACGCAATTTTTATTGGTCCAGTTTTGATGGGTTAAAGCGCAACTATTTGCGGCGTTATGGTTTCCTTGGTGATTTTTAGTAATCCGACCGAGGGGTTACTCATGATGGACGACGGGTCAGTTGGGCTGCCGGGATTAACGAATAGAGTTAATCCTTCCCATTTTACCTCGGCAGAATGCGTATGGCCATAAACAAAAACGTCAAAATTTTTCCCGTTAACTTCCGCTATCTTGTCTGCGCCATAGAGGATGCTTCGGTCATGTACAACGCCGATTTTCCAATCGAAAACCTTCAATGAGTTAAATCTGGGAAGTGCATCAGTGACATCTACGCTATCCATGTTGCCGTGAACGGCTAGGACCGGTGCAATCTGCTCCAATTCATCAATTATAGCTAACTCAACCAAGTCGCCTGCGTGAATGATGTAGTCTGCATTTTTGAAGAGTTCAAAGACTCTTTTAGGAATGGATCTTGCTCTTTTAGGTACATGCGTGTCAGAGATTAACCCGACGGTCTTGACGGGATTAAGGTTTGGGGGTTCTTTTTTTATTAGCGCCTGTCCACCGAGCATTTAAGGTTGCCTCTCCAGCAGGATAACCAATGTAATAGAATAGGTGTATGTCAATAAAAATTAAACTGTTAAAATGGTGGAAAAGATTGTTAGGTCATGAATCTTTTGACAATCTCGTAGAAGATGCTTGTTCCGAAAACAAGGTTTTCCACTGTTATGCGTTCATCAATGCCATGCATTCGTTTTTCTAACTCGTCAATGGGTTCATCGGGTCGCATTGGGTGGAAACCGTAGCATACGCTGCCCATTTCTCTAAAGAAGCGCGAATCAGTCCCGCCCGTCGTCAATGTGGGAGTCACTCCGCAGTTAGGTTCGAACTCTTTGAGAACTTGAGTTATTGCGCCGTAGAGAGGTGTTTGTGTCGTGGATTCGTTGCCGTCATGAATTTGGATGATTTCAAAACTTAACTTATCCATCCCAATATCCTCCAGCAACCCTTTGATGATTGCAAGTGTTTTTTCTACACTTTGGCCAGGTAGCACACGACAGTCGAAGACTGCCTCGCATTCGGATGGAATGCAATTTTCTTTTACGCCTCCGTGAATGATTGTTGGGGTTATGGTTGTTTTGGTTCTGGGTCTGATTTCTTCTGCCAACGCTTTTTCTGTTTTGGCTAGCTGGTCTAGTATTTGGTCACTTTGTGAGGGGTTTTTTAGCAAATGCGTGAGTGGTCCATTTAGCTCAGGGTTCAGTTTTGCTATTTCAGATAGGAACTGCCTTAGTGTCGGCACATAAAGGGGTTCTGGCTGAAAGTTGCTTAGCCTGTTTATAACCTTGTTCATGCGTAAAATTGCGTTGTCAGCCATGTTTGGCATCGAGCCATGACCTGGGATTCCTTTAGCTTTTATTTTGAGCCAAAGTATGCCTTTTTCCGCAGACTGCACTGTGTAGACATTACCATTCTTCTGCGGGATGGCTAATCCGCCTCCTTCATTAAGGACGTAGGGGCACCAGACTTTTTCCTTGTGATTCCTAAGTAGGTAACCTGCGCCTTCCTCTCCGCCTTTTTCTTCGTCAGCAGTGGCTGCCAGCAATACATCGCCTTTTAGTGGGATGTTATTTCTTTTAAGGAGCAGCAGAGTTAGAACTTCGACAGCGGTCATGCCTTTCATGTCGTAAGCGCCTCTGCCGAAGACGTAGCCATCTTTTACTGTTCCAGCGAACGGGTCAACGCTCCATTCAGCTGGGTTTGCCGCAACAACGTCGATGTGTGAGAGCAATAAAAGGTTGGGTTTTTCACCTGTACCCTTTAGCCGTGTGATCACGCTTCCTCTTCCTTTAGTTGATTCGATAACTTCCGTTTTAAAACCCTCATTTGATAGGTACTGGGCGATGAAGTTGGCTGCTGCGGTCTCGTTGCCGGGAGGGTTAGTGGTGTTTATGCGGATTAAATTGCTAAGAAAACTAGTGATTTCTTGCTCTATCTCGCGTTGAATTTGAATAAGCATGATCTTGTAGGCTCCTGAATGTTTAATGCGATATTTTCTCTTAAGAGTATTTGTTACTGTGCGCCTGTTGAACTGGGAGTATTTGTTGATTATTCAACAAGAAGTTTATATATGATGGCAAAAAATTCTATTCAGCAGCAAAAAGAGTAAAAGTTGATTGTAATGAAAGAGCTAAAACCAATTGATTACAAGATTCTGTTTGAGCTCATGAAGGACTCGCACAGAAGCGATAGGCAACTTGCAAAAGCCCTCGGTGTTTCCCAGCCAACAGTGACTCGCAGAAGAGCCATGCTGGAAGAAAACTTCATTGAAGGATATACAGTAATCCCCAAATTTGGTCAAATAGGGTTTGAAATAGCAGCCATCACATTTTTAAAGAGTAAACTAAAATGTGCGGCAGGCGCTGAGAAAACCCAGACATTACACAAGATGAAAGAATGGTTCATGAAACAGACAAACGTCATTCTTGCTTTAGACGGCAGAGGCATGGGTTGGGATTGTGCATGCGTTTCACTTCATGAAAACTTTGAGAGCTTTGCGGCTTTTATCAGGGCTCTTGATTCTGAACTTTCGGATTGGGTGGTTGAAAGCCAAACTTTCAACGCTGACCTTAAGGGCGGAATAGTGATTAAGCCATTCCACCTCAAGTACTTGGCATCTACAAAACAGTAGACATCAACCCAATTCTTTCTTTCTATTCTCTATATTGTTAAGTGGCTTTTTTTGGAAACTTTCCAATTTCCCACATTAATAGCGTTGAGAAGAGGTTCTTTGAATTACCTGCGGTTAATCTTCTTTAGGATCCGTTTTTTAGGCAGCTTTGGCTTTTTTGTCCTACTTACATCAGCAGTCAAACAAATCGACCAGCATAGAACTATGGTTGGCAACCGGATATAAGGTAATAGGCCTGCTAAGTCATGTATTTTTAGGTCGTTTTAAGGGTTAAAAACAAAATGGCGAGGTAAAAGCATATATCTGTTTAACTATTTCTGTTTTCTTTCACGTTAACTCTGGTACTAGGCGAAAACATGGATTTAACGGAAAAAATCCAAAGGCTCAAAAAAGAAAAGAAAGCCGTCATACTGGCTCATAATTATCAGCGGCCAGAAATCCAAGACGTAGCTGACTATGTTGGTGACAGTATTGAACTTAGCCGTAAAGCGGTTGAGGAAAAGGATGCTGAAATGATTGTGTTTTCAGCGGTGGATTTCATGGCTGAATCAGCGGCTATTTTGAACCCAAACAAAAAGGTTCTATTGCCCTGTCTGGGTGCACGCTGCCCCATGGCACAAATGCTTACGGTTGACGAGATAAAACGCGCCAAAAAACAGTACCCAAACGCTCCAGTGGTTCTCTATGTTAATACTTTAGCTCAATGCAAAGCAGAATGCGATGTATGCTGCACAAGCGCCAACGCGGTAGAAGTCATTAAATCACTTGACGCTGACACAATCTTGTTTGGTCCAGACAAAAACCTCGCCGAATACGTCGCAGAGAAAACAGGGAAAACACTGATTCCTCTCCCTGAAAACGGGTTTTGCCCAACACATCTATTGTTCCAGCCTGAAGATGTCAAAGTCCTAAAGATACAGCATCCACATGCAATAGCTATGGCTCATCCTGAATGTAGCTCAGAAATGCGTAAAGTAGCGGACTTCATAGGCAGCACCTCAAAAATGTGCCGTTACGCCAAAGAAAGCCACGCCAAAGACTTCATAGTGGGCACAGAGGAAGGAATTCTCCATAGGTTGCGCAAAGAAAACCCGAAGAAAAACTTCTATCTAGCTTACGAAGGAGCCATCTGCCCCAACATGAAGCTGACGACTCTCGACCGACTCTATGCGGCGCTTAAAGATGAAAAGAATGTAGTTAAAGTTCCAGTTGATGTCGCCAAGAGAGCTCGCGCTTCGCTGGAACGCATGTTTGAAGTAAAAAGCTAAAGTGAAACGATCATTGATTTGAGGATCTTCACTCCTCTCCTAGAGGCTAGATGGTCGCTTAGGTGCCTGATTTCTGAGCCTTTGCCTTTTACGGCTATCACTTCAAGGCAGTCGTGTTCGCCTAAGTGTATGTGCATGGTTGAGGAAATCAATTCCGTATGGTGATGCTGTTCTTCAGTTAAGTCGCTTTCTAAGCCTTTTGTGTCGTGGTCGTAAACCATTAGCAGAACGCCTGTTTGCTCGGCGTCTTCTTCTTTAACCCATTTGCGCTCGGAAACATAGAATCTTACGGCGTCTTGGATGGCTTTGCTGCGGCTTTCATAGCCCATTTTTGTAGTGATTTCGTCGAAGTCTTTGAGGAGTTCCGGTGGAAATGTTACGCCTATTCGTGTTATTTTTGACATTTGTTGTCCCATTTAGAATTCGTTTGTTGTGCCTAAAAGCTTTTATTTTGTTGGTAACACGATTTTATTGAAAAGTATTACTCAACGGGAAATAAGTTTTAATCGCGCTCTCTTGGCCAGTATCCTTCGGCTACTGGCGATACAAAAAATAAGGTACGCTGGACCAGTTCAAAAAAACGCCGCAACCTTCGCAATCTCCGATGATCTCTAACTAAACCTTATAGTGGTTGAAAAGTTTTTATCAGTGATTTAGTCATGCTAAGTCTGATGTCGGGCAGAGAATTTTTCTTGGATCGCTATGAACGGCTGGGTTGGAAATACAAAGAGATTACGTTAAAGCAAGCCGTTCGAATCAACACCATGAATTCGAAGGGGAAAAACATCATCCCACGGCTTGCAAGCTTAGGTGTTTACCTGCAAAAAATCCCTTTCCTGGATCATGGCTATTGGGTGATTGATTCCAAGGTTTCTGCTGGCGCAACCGCTGAGTACCTACTGGGCTTGTATTCGGTCCAAGAAGCAGCTGCCCAAATCCCAGTTTCACTCTTCGGTCATCCGAAAGGCAAAAAAGCGCTTGATGTAGCCGCTGCTCCTGGGGGCAAAACTGTGCAGTTTGCAGATTCAATGGAGAACTCGGGGGCGATTGTGGCTTTGGATGTGGATAAGCGACGATTGAATGCGTTGAGTAACCATTTGGAGCGCTGTCACGTCAGCAACACGGTGGTTTACCTGTTGGATGCACGGCAGGCGCCAATGTTAAAATTCAAGTTTGATAGAGTGCTGGTGGATGCACCCTGCTCAGGTAATTTTGCGTCAGACAAAGACTGGTTTAAAAACCGAACTCTCAAAGACGTTGAGCGCAATGCAAGCCTGCAAAGAGAAATACTGACCAAAGCAGTTGAATGTATGAGCGATGAGGGAGAAATGGTTTATTCTACTTGTTCGCTTGAGCCCGAAGAAGACGAGTTGAACATTGATTGGGCCATAAAAAACCTCAATCTCCAAACCGAACAAATATATTGCCAGGGCGAGAAAGGCTTAACTAACATTTTTGGTAAACAACTCGACCCATCCATAAAACATTGCAGGCGGCTATGGCCCGGAGAAACTCAGGGTTTCTTTGTATGTAAACTAAAGAAAAGGAGCCCTCCCTGTTGAACCCAAAACCAATAACAAACTTTGCTGCCCAATTCGGTGTCCAAATAGCCTTAAACCTGGATTTAATGGTTGAGAAGAACGGGCGCTTCTATCTTGTGAACCAGGTTTTGCAACCGTTGGTTCGGCAAGATTTCTTCTACGCTGGCGTCTACTTGGGGAAAGCTAAGGAGGGCAAGTTTTTTCCAAGCTTTAACTTGCTTGGGCTGCTTGCAAAAAACGGCGCTAACCGCATCATCTTGGATAGGAAGGCTGCTTGGCTTTTTATCTGCGGCAGGGATGTTTTGGGGAAGAGTATTGTTCGTGTTTGGGGTCCAGGCAAGAAGAACACCAATACTTTGGTGGTGAACGAATTTGGCGAATGTTTAGGTTTTGGCAGAATTGTTGGAAACCTGAGCGGTGAGGGAGCGAATGATCAAATAATGGTTAGAAACGTTTCGGATGTTGGCGATTTTTTGCGTAGAGAGCGATAATCGTGGTTTTTTTGGTTATTTGTCCATTTACAAGTCATTTTTTAGGTTTTTTTACGCGCAAAAAGCATGCGGGTTTTAGTACAGAATTTCAACAATTTGCTCAGTTATTGAACATTCATCGATAATATTGAAGCGATAAGCTTAAATATGTTTACGTTTAATCTGGTTTCCATAACATATGGAGAGCAAAGCCAAGCCTAAGGAGAAATTAATAGAATGAAAAATTTTAAAAACCCAGCCTGGAAAGAAGCTGTAACAAAAGTAGTTAAACAAATCCAAGAACAAGACATCAAATTTGTCAGACTACAATTCACCGACATCAACGGCATGCTAAAGAACCTAGCAGTAAGTGGAAAAAACATCGAAAGCATCTTCGAAAACGGGCAATCCTTCGACGGCTCATCAATTACTGGTTACAGGCCAATTGAAGAATCTGACATGGTTCTCTACCCGGATCCGACAACCTTCGCTATACTGCCCTGGAGACCAAAAGAAAAATCCTCCTGCAGACTAATCTGTGATGTTTACACTCCACAAAACAAACGTTTTGAAGGCGACCCACGTTACATCCTCGAACGCGCAGTGGAAAGAGCAAACAAAGCAGGCTACGCTTTCATCTGCGCTCCTGAACTAGAGTTCTTCATCGTGAAAGAAAGCGAAAATGGTGGATTACCAAAACCCATCGACTTAGCGGGGTACTTTGATTTCCACCCAAGTGACCTAACAGATGACCTACGCCGAGAAATCGCCGACACCGCAGAAGCCTTCGGCATAGAAATCGAAATCAGCCACCACGAAGTCGCTCTAGGACAAAACGAAATCGACTTCAAGTACGGTGAAGCACTCGAAACCGCCGACCGCGCCATAACCATGAGGATGTGCGGCAAAGTTGTTGCTGCTCGCGCTGGCTACGTAACAACATATATGCCCAAACCCTTCCAAGGCATCAACGGAAGCGGCATGCACGTTCATATGAGCCTTTGGGATAAGGACATGAAGCAGAACCTCTTCTATGCAGACGACGCCAAGAACGGCTACCTCTCGGACCTTGCAAGAAATTACATCGGTGGACAACTCGCCCACGGACGCAAGATGGCTGCAGTCCTCAACTCGTGGCCAAACAGTTACAAACGTTTAGTCCCAGGTTACGAAGCTCCAGTTTACCTTGCATGGGCACACAAAAACCGCAGCCCTCTCATCCGCGTCCCTAACTTCGGCGGCAGAAAGAATGCAGCAAGATGCGAAATCCGATGCCCAGACGGTGCAGGCAACCCATACCTTCAATTTGCAGTGCTTCTAGCCACAGGCCTTGATGGTTTAAAGAACAAGATTGATCCAGGCGACCCAGTTGAACTAAACGTTTACCACATGACCTATGAAGAACGTAAAGAACGCGGCATAGTATCCCTGCCAGAAAACCTCAAAGAAGCACTCGACGAGCTTGAAACCAGCGACTTAATGCGCGAAACCCTCGGGCCAGTCACATTCGAGAACTTCCTCAAAGAGAAACGCCACGAATGGGACCTCTACCGCACACAGGTTACCGAGTGGGAAGTCAACCGCTACATCAAACGACTCTAAACCAAAAAAGTAAGCCTTTCTTTGGCTTACAAACAAAATTTTTCTTTTTTTAACTCTTTATTTTTTCAACCAATTTTTCGATAGGCATCTTGCTTTGCTGTCTATTCACTAAATCCTTCAAGACCACAGCGCCTTCTTTGAGTTCACGTTCCCCAACGATTACGGCAAAATCGACTTTGCGTTTATCCGCGTCTTCGAGGGCTTTAGCCATTTTTCTGCCCATAACCTCAAACTCCACAGCTATTCCCGCGGAACGCAGCTTCTGGGATATATTCAGTGCTTGAGACTTTAACGCTTCTGTAATGGGAATAACTGTAACTTTTCTTTCTGCTTTAGCAGTGAGGGCTGCTTTTTGGGTCTTCAATGCGATTGCAACTCGGTCGATTCCATGCGCGCATCCGACTGCTGGTGTGGATTCACCCCCGAAGGCTTCGATGAGCCTGTCGTATCGACCTCCGCCGCCCAACGCAATCTCCAATTGAGGAATATTGATTTCAAAAATTATTCCAGTATAGTATTCCAGTCCTCGGGCAAACGCGGGCTCAACAATTACTGGTAGATTGGCGCTTTCAACTACGAGTTTGAGCACTTCGGCGAGGTTTTCTGCGGCGGCTTTTGCTTTGTCGTATGTGGCGACGTAGGTTTGGATTTGCTCAACCGCGTCGAGCCAATCGTTGCTTCTGATTTCAAGTAGCCCTCTTAGCATGCTTCGGCACTTGTCCGACTCCACAAGCTTAAGCGCGGCTTCATACTCCTTTTTGTCCATAAGCTGCAGTACGGCGTTCTGAGTTTTCTCGTCCACACCCTCCTGGCTAAGAATGCCCCGAATCACGCCTATATGCCCAATTTTAAAGGCATAACCCTTTAGCCCCAGCGCCTGCATCAAACTATTGGTAAGCAGGATTATTTCGGCGTCTGCTTCAGGTTTAGCGGAACCCACAAGTTCAAAGTTTGATTGCCAAAACTCTCTATACCTGCCACGCTGCGGCTCATCATAACGGTAAACAGTCCCCACAGAGAACAAACGCAGCGGCTTGGGCTCATTTTTTAGGGCTGTTGTAGCTAAACGTGCGATGGATGCAGTAAACTCGGGTCGCAGGGCAACTTGGCGGTCGCCAAGGTCTTTGAAGATGAACATGCGTTGGCGAATTTCTTCACCCGATTTGGCGCTTAAAAGCTCTAAAGGCTCAACGTGGGGTGTTATGACTTCTTTGTAGCCATAGAGTGCAGCGTTTTCTCTGGCTTCAGCTATTATATATGTGAAAGTTTGTGCTTCTTCTCCGGTTAGGTCTCTCATTCCGCGGACAGGTTGGAAAGCTGGCATGCATTGGTCTCCAAGATAGCTTAAGATGGGGTGACTATTCTTTTAAAGTCTCCTTTCAAAAATTGTTGAGCCAGCCGCTGTGTCTCCTGTTTCTTTTTTTGTTCTGAAAGATGACACTGTTAAATCAGAACTTAGTGTTATCATCATTATCATCATTATCTTCAGCTCCTGTTTAAGCTCCTATTTTGGGGAACGGCCCATGTTAGTGTCTTTCTGGTTATTCACATTTTCAAAAGGGTTTCTGGGGTTTGTATGCTTCTACTTCAAGCCGCATCATAACTAAATGAACCATATCATTGTCGTCTGCAGGGTGGTTTTTGAGGTAGCGGGCGGTGATTTCTTTAACGAACAAGTCCCGTTTTTCGATGGGCAACCGTTCGGTGTAGGGCATCCACATGGTCCTTATCCCCTCTTGTGCCATTGGAACTAGTTCTGAGAATTCTTTGCGTAATCTTTCGCATCCCAAGCATAACTCTTGGGTTTATTCATCTTGGTCTTGCTCTATTTTGCTAAAACTTAAGGGAGAAACAGAGTAGTGAACGATTTCGCCCCTACGGTTGATGACAGCTAGAATTAGTTCTTTCTTTTGGCTCTTGCACTTTCCCAATACGTCTGCAAGGTCGTTTACGGGAAGTGGTTTACCCTCTTGCGTTCCCATGATCAGGTAGGGGGCGGTATCTTTGCCGTATGTGCCTCGTTCGTATATACGGAAGTCGATGCCTCCGCCGAAACCCTCCCTAACTACGTAGCCGCGGCTTCGGAGGTCACGGTAAACCAGATAGTTGACCCATGCATTCTCGTTTTGGGCTTCGTAATAGTGGAGAAGGCTCTGGAAATCGACGGCTTTGCCTTTTTGGTTTTTAATTTCAAGCATGCCTTTATCTAAAAGGTACAAAGATTCGTAAAAAGTCAATGTGAAAACTTTACTGTCCACTGCCCCGTAGCCCCGGGATGAGAGCGCGTCGATGTTGCTTTGCTCCGAAACAACAACGCCTTTGTCTTCGAGGACGCCGCTTGTTCTAAATTCCACTAGAGCCTTTTTTGGTTCACTCATCAATTGATCAACCGTAATAGGAGCATTTTGGGTTTGTTAACTCTTTAACATTATGCTTCAGCATTTTTGCAAAGGCATCATTCAAGGTCTAATTCTAAGAAACTTATAAATCATATTTTTGCCTAACGAAATGCAACGGTGTCAATAGTTGGTTTCTGAAAAAATAACACATTTTCATGGATGCCACATGGCAACCACTAACTCTGTGAAACAACACAAACTAAGAAAACGCCTAGCTAACATATCAAGTCAAGAGGGCAGAGGTAAAGAGTTCCTCTCGCTCTACATACCTGATGGTAAGTCAATAGATGAAGTAGTTGCAGACGTTAAGGTCGAATCGGATTTAGCCGCCTCGAAATATGAGGACACAAAGGATGTTAGAAATCGTCTTCAAGAAGCCTTCAAAAATGTAATCCAGCGCTTAAAGCTGCAAAAGGAAATTCCACAGAATGGGTTAGCACTATTCGCCGGGGTTTTCATCACTGGCGATTTGGAAAGTGAAGTTTTAAATGTTGAAGAAATTATCCCGCCGGAACCAATCATCACCTATCATTATGAGGTTGATGACCATTTCCGATTAGAACCGCTAAGAGAAATGATCAGAAACCAAAAGGTAGTTGGGCTACTCGCTTTAGATTCAAAGGAAGCTAGCTTTGGGATCCTCAACGGCGAACGCTTTGAATTCCTGGAATCTATAACGTCAGGAATCCATGGAAAATCGGGAAAGGGCGGGTCAAGCCAACGGAGATACGAAAGAGAACGGAACACCGAACTCACACGCTACTTCCACAGAATAGCAGAACATGCAACAAAGGCATTTCTCGAAAACCATGAAGTAACGGCGCTGGTTGTTGGCGGACCCGGCACAACTAAAGAGGATTTCTTAAAGTGCGATTACCTTCACTATGAACTAAACAATTCGCTGCTAAGCACCGTTGACACTCAATCCGCCGGCAAGGAAGCTGTGAGGGAGGTGCTTGACAAATCGTGTGAGGCGCTGAAGAATATGTGTGCTCCAGAGGAAAGGCTTATTGTTCAGCGGTTTCTGACGTCTTTGGGTAAGGATGACGGCTTGGCTATTTACGGTTTAGATGTTGTCGTGAATGCGCTTAATAATGGTGAAGCGGAAGTTGCGTTAGCAACTGACAGCACAGGCATAATCGACATTGTTGCTGTGTGCAAGAAATGCGGATTATCAAAGGCGCGGAAGGTAGATAAGAAAAAGAAACTTCAAACTGAACAAGAAATGATTTCGTTTCCATGTGAGCGATGCAATTCTATTGAATACGCAGTGGAAGAGAAGGACATAATTGATGTCTTAGATGATTTAGCTGCGCAGACCGATGCAAAGATTGAGGTGATATCTACGGAGTCTGAGGAAAAAGCGCGGCTTACTACTTTGGGAGGCTTTGCCGCTATTTTGAGGTACAGACCTATTAAATTGGAATAAGCCTCGAGCCTACATTTTTCCTTTTCTGAATTCCCAGAAATCTTTACTGTAGATAACACGGTTCTCGGTTATGATAGCCGTTACATATTTGAGGGGTGTAGCATCAAAAGAAGGATTCATAACTGTTACTCCGTCTGGAGCGGTTTGCTGGCATCCCACTTGGGTTACTTCTTCGGGTTTGCGTTCTTCAATTGTGACGTCGGCGGCTTTGCAGGTTAAATCAAAAGTGGATTTAGGCGCAGCAACATAGAATGGAATTTTGTGTTCATGAGCCAAGACTGCTACGCTGTAGGTGCCTATCTTGTTGAACACGGCGTCCTGCACTATGCGGTCGGCGCCTACAATCACCAAGTTTACTATGCCTTTGCTCATGATGTAGCCTGCCATGTTATCGGTAATCAAGGTGACTGGGATGCCGTCGCGTTTAAGCTCGTAGGCTGTGAGTCTTGCACCCTGCAGGAGTGGTCTTGTTTCGTCGGCGATGACTTTGATTTTTTTGCCCTCTTCCCATGCCGCTCTAACCACACCGAGAGCAGTTCCGTACTCGACTGTTGCCAACTCACCTGCGTTGCAATGGGTTAGGATAGTATCGCCGTCTTTAATGAGGACCGAGCCGTTCTTGCCAATTGCGTGGTTCTGCGCTGAATCTTCATCAGCAATTTTCTGGGCTTCCACAATTATGGCTGCCTTAAGCTCCTCGACACTCCCTGAAAAGTTCTTAGCCATGTTTAGAACGCGATCTACACCCCAAAATAGGTTAACTGCTGTGGGTCTTTGTCTTTTAATGACTGTACCTGCGGTTTCCAGCTCCGTCAACAATTTAGCTTTGTTCTTCGCGTTAGTGTTGTAGGCTGCCAATGCCATACCAAACCCTGCGGCTGCACCCAAGAGCGGCGCGCCCCGAACACGGAGCGTCTTTATTGCTTCAGCCATCTGGTCAACCGTTTTAATCTCAAGCGTTACCTCTTGAAGAGGAAGCTTGGTTTGGTCAGGTGTTATGACGGTTCCGTTTTGCCACTTAATCATCCGCATGTGCATATCCTCAAATGTTACTTTGATGTTAACGGTTAGTTAGTATGGTTGTTTTAAGGATTTTCTATCCTGTTACTTGAAGCGTTGAACCAGATCAATAAAGTTACCGTAGATGTCCTCTAAAAAAACGTCGATACCCCACAGCTGCACCTCAGTTTTTCCGTAGAATATGAGGCTTGATCTTAGTCTCTTACAAGTGGGGTATGTCGCCGACTTTGTTCATTGTTTTCACTCAGCTGGTAAAAAATGGAAAAGGTTGCTTGTTTTCTTAAGCAGATGTGTCGAAAGGTGATTTGAGGTGAGTGACGACTTCGACTGGGGAATCTTCGCCTGACTTTAGTCTTTTCTTCCATTCCTCGCCAACAGCGATGAGTGAGAATATGCCTGAAACCTCAGCCTTCGACTTCTTAACAAGGTTCACCAGTGCCTCTTGGGTTTCGCCGCTCTTAATCATGTCATCGACGATCAGCACGCTGTCCCGTTTCTTGATGGATTCTTTGGGGATGTAGAGGGTTACAGTTACACCTGAGTCTCTGCCTAAAATGTATGTTTCCTCTAGGAAAGATTTGACGCCGACTTCTTTGTTGCGTTTGGCAACGATAAGGTTTACGCCCAGCGAGTTGGCGACCATAGTGGCTAGGGGGATTCCGTCGACGGCTGCAGTTAGGATTTTTGTGACGCGTTTGCCGGCGAAGTTTGCGAGGGCGTGGTTTGCAGCTTGTTGGAGGATGTTGTAGTCTCCTACGATTTCGGTGTTGTCAAAGTAGCCTATGTCGTCAAACTTAATTCTGCTACGAAGTTCCACTTCTAATCCAACAAGTTTGGTTAAGACACGCCAAAGTTGTTTTGCTCGGACTGTGTTTGGAAGTACATGTCCCTTTGCATAGCGGCTAAGCACGGTGACGGGTAGGCCTGTTTTTGAGGCTAACTCGCGGTAGGTTATGTTACGTTTGTATTTTGCTGTTCTTAGCAGCTCGATTGTCATTAATCGAAGTTTCAAATCTTCTGCATGAGTGCTCAATTATCCTTATCCCCAATTTTACATCTATCAGTTAATTATTATATGTTATTCACTATTGCATCTTGGCAATTTATAACTTTCCGTTAAAATTTATGCAGTACTCATTAAGAAGCGCTAAACAATTCAGTTTAGGCTGAGAATTTTACGAAGTACACAATGTTTCCTTCTTTAAAAGCCCGTAGAAGCTCACAATGGCGGAGGATAGCAAATTCCCGCTCCATCTTCTCTGGAGTCAAATTCAAGCAGCTTGTTAATTCTTCTCGGCTGATTTTCCCCATTTCTGCAACTGTGTCGTAAATCTTTTTTTGCAAATCAGTGAGGCCATCTGTGCCGGTTTGCCCCAGCTGTTTACGAACCGATAATGTGGATGAAACTGCCAAGGGATCGCATACTTTGGGCGGATTCATAAGTTCAAAACAGCAGTCTTCACACAAAACCTTCCCCTGGAAATGGTTAACCTGGTTTTCTTCAAGGTTTAATCCACATTGGTCACATTTCACAAAAATTCCTTCACTGAAATAATCATCGTTAAAGCTTATCTTCCTTTCGCAGTTCATGATCCAACGGAGTTTTTTGTTAACATTAAGCTTTTTAGATGGAAACGTAAACTCCTATACATTAAAAGGGGGACTTGGATGCAGAAGCTGCAGCGTCTATTCATAATTGCGCTCTTCGGTTCGATCATTTTCGTTACTAATATGTTCCTCCCTTCCCCGTTAAGCTACCTCATAATAGTTGTCCAAGCGGTGCTGCTTGCTCTAAGCGGGCTGTTTATACCAAAAGTCGGTGCCATGTCGGCGGGCGCAGCTGGAGGTCTATTGACGGCGCTGATTGGCGGCGGAGCTTTAGGTCCGTTCACCTTCTTTTTTGCTTTCCTGTTTGGTGTATTCGTGGATGTCTTCCTATTCCTCTTTAAAATAAAAGGTTCACCCCAAGGCACAAGCCAGAACAGGTTGATGGCTGCAATGGCTGTAAGCACGTTTTTGATTGCAGTTACTAGTTACTTATCGTTCACAACTGGGTTCTTTTACTTTAGTTTACTTGTTGAGCGAAGTCTAATGCTGGATGCATTTGTCATGTTTATGGGGCCAGTAACGGGTGCAGTGGCAGGATATGCAGCTTCGTATTTGTGGAATAAGTACCTGCGGCACATTAGCGTTAAAGTTGTAGTTCCTTGATTTTTTGGTCAACAAGCTTGGCAATCATCAAGCTAGAAATAAACACACATTTAACTCCTAGTAATTCGGCGAGTTCAGCAGGTTTCTGGTCCTGAGTGACCAAAAGCAACTTGTTCTTGACCGAATACTCCACGATGTCTCTGTCTTTAGCGCTCTTCAAACCCGCTTCTTGGGCAGTCAAAACGTCGTAGCCTAAAGTCTCCAAGTACTCCTTCAAGCCAGCGTACATCTCATCAAGCAGAATCTTCATGGCTTTCTCAGTTGGCTGTTAAATTATTTAGCCTTTACCTGTTTTGAAGTGCTCTAGTCGATGAGAAGTATCGCGAAGGATTCTGGGTTTTTGGAGAATGGGAAAGTAACTGTAATGCCTGCGTTTGCGGCCGTTTTCTTCACGTTAACTCCAATCGCATCTTCGGACCAGCGAGCCAATTCAGGATGCCGACAAATCCTTGTTTCAGTGTTGCATTTCTCGCAGAGTTGACAATGCCCAGAAACAAACGACAAGGCTAAACTGTACCCTTTGTTCATCGCGGCTTTCTCTAGGTCCACGACGCTCTGGAGCATTTTGCGTTTGTCGTCTTTCCAGTCTTGCCAAAACTTCGCGGTTTTCTCCTTAATTTCCTTGGAAACCGTTGGGTCAGTTTCGGCAGCCATGAGCTTAGCCAACACTTCAGGTTCTGCCTGTGCGTTGGAGGTGAACTTCATGAACATAGCATAGCTGTACTCTGAAACGATCTTGCGGAACTCCTCTGCTGTTGGCGTATAAGGTGGGCAGGCGAGGGTTTTGCCGTAGTGGTTGCAGCCGACTTTGCATTTGAGGACAACGCGGTCTTCTACGATGACTTTGTCGGTTGTGATGATTCTTGCGTCTGCAGCTCCTTTTTCAAGGGCTAATTTGACGAGGAAATGGAATTTTTCAGCATTTTCAGAAGTCATTATTTCACCGAACCTTCTGGGCTTGACGTTTCTTCTTGATATAAAGATTTAGCATTCAGGGTAAATTTTACGATGTTTATCTCTGCTAAACTCGAAAAATAGAACTTCCCTAAAAAGCCTTATAGCTGCTTCAAATAGTTTCTTTATTGCATGTGAGATTTTGGCAAAGCTCAGAAAGGCGGTATGCGTGGGGATATCTTTGGTGCTGATTTGGCTATTGGCAAACCCACAACTTTGCGCCATTACGCAAGCTCAAACCCAAACAGCTTTCACAACCGCAGACAAATTCAGCATCCCCCAATACAACGGCACCATAAGTTTTGCCCAAAACGGCTCCTATTCGACGGCGTCACTGGAAAATGGTTTCTGGACTTTTAAGAATTTGAAGTTGGATTCCAAAAACCCAAGTTTTTTGGGGCTTAACGCTACGCAGGGCTCGGATGAACTGAGGATTTCAGCTCAGAACTCTAACGTTACTATCTGGACATGCATATCTGTCAACTACACTCTTCCAGTCAATTTACTAAGTTACTTTGCAGAGGGCGTGGGCAATCAAACCGTGAATCTGGGGTTGAATGCGACGCAGTCTTCAAGCGATGAGTGGAGTGTTATTGTTTCGGACAGCGTTTTTTTGCCTCTGGGTCAAGGTTGGCGCCATTTGCCGGACGACTCAGTTCTTGTATGGGGCAGGACGGGTAACGTCACAGTCGCGCATTTTGGTTTCAACAGTGATTACAGGAGTCTATCTTTCTTTCTTCAGCATTATGTTGGCATATTCACTGCGTTATTGTTTGTTGCTGTTGCCATTGTGGCAGTCTTAATTAGAGTTAGAGCAAGAAAATCGACAAAAACCTCTTAAGCATCTTTTCGCGTTTCGACGTGACGCATTTCTATTCGTGCAAGCGCAAGGATAATATAGAGAATCACTGAAATGTGTCAGCACTGAAGGTGCCGTTGCTATCAAAAGCAAAATCAGTACAATTGGTTATGTTAACAAAATCCAAGAAAATATAATGTCCATCAAAAAAAGAGAACTTGCACCCCTTTATGATGAGCTAAAATCTGCGGACTGCGTCATCTGCGGAGGATCAGGGCGATCACTCTACTCTTTAAATGCCGCTATGAGTCAAATAGCGCTAAGCCAGGCAGGTTGGCGAAATAAAGTTGTCTTAACGCCCGACGACCCCGGGTTCCCGGGCAAAAGCATGTACGACGCCGCAGCTGATCTGGAACGCCGCTACAAAAAAACCTTGCTTCTCATGAACTCAGGAAGCGGCTACAGCGACGACCCACTTGTCATGGCACAAGACTTAGCCAGGTATATTGAAGAAAAGAAATCCACGCATTTCTCCATGGGACTCTTAACATCCGCTTTGGATTCTCCATTAGCCGAAATCACCAACAAATACGGCCAAGTTGTTCAACTAAAAGGGCGTGGCAAATCCAAACCTGGAGAGGAGTACTCTGAAACTGGAATGATGGGTGACATCTTTGAACTCGGCACTCTCGAGCTGCTAAATAGCATGATTGAAGCTATATTCCGCAACCTCGAAGTCGGCGATGTCTTCCGATTGTGCGAAGAAGAATTCGAGAAAGTCGGCGACATGATAGACGCAAACGTCAACTCAGAGACCTATACACAGCTCGTCGATATCATGGAGAAGCGAACTAATGTGTTTCTTGGGGGAAAAGGCACAGGAAACGAAATCGCCAAAATGACAGGCGTAAGACTTTTCCACATCAAAAGCTTCCTTGGAGACAACGTCTACATCACAAGAGGCGTCAACACGCCGCATCCTAGAGCGGGCGACCTTGAAATTTTGCTGTCTTTCTCAGGTGAAACACGTCCAGTTATCATCTGGGCGGATGTCCTGAAGAAATTCGGGGGAACCGTCCTCGCTATAACCGGAAACAAAGACTCCACACTTGCCAAGAAAGCTGACCTCAAAATCATCTTGCCTGAAGTGGTCAAGCCATCCACCCCAAGACGCTTCTACACACGAGCAGCCTACGTACTAAGCCCACTGCCAGTTAAGCTTGCGGAAAGATTAGGTGAGAGAGGCCTTAACCTGCCCGAATACATTATCAGCTGGTACCACTCCGTAACTCAATAAACGCCATTTAAAGCCGACTTTACGAGTTCCTTAGCCAAAAGGGCTTGCCGACCAAAAAATCAGTGAGAAACTCGGCAAAATCTTCATTTTCATCATAAACTTTTGCAACTTCGAAGTTAATGAGGACTTTAAGGTCTTCCCTGATTGTTTTTGCAATCAAATTCGCAACACCGCTGTTTTTGCCTCCATCCGCCAACTTCTCTTTCAAGAGTGCAAGGGCATCGGTTGTTTTGCGTGGCAACTCTACCATCCAGCGTCCATCTTCTATGTAGGGACCTGAAATCACATGTTGACTGTTGCCATATTTAGATAGGTACTTTTCGCATTCTGCTTCGCGTTCAATCGGTGGACCCAGATGCTTTTTGATGTCGGGTAGCGTTCGCTCCTCAAGCTCAAAGATAAAAACGCTTAATGTTTTCTCGTTGCTCCATACGGCGTCTTTGAGGATATTGTAATCGTTAAGTTCAAGTAGCGTGCGCAGCGAACGCTTTGACTTGTAGAGTTGTCCCCACAACACATCTGGAACGGCCTTTAACTCACCCATTACCAGAAACACGATAGATGAGCTACGGCTGGCCAGTTGATTCTTCAATTCCTCAGCCGATAAAACCATTGGTTTGGGCGGGTAGAAGAAGTCTCGGCTTGCTTTTTTCATAAATACTCTTGATGCGCCAATGAAAGTGTAGAGTTTTTGAAGCTGCACTGCCGAGGCAACGTTTCTTCCTTTGTCGACAGGGTCAACGATAACCAGAGGTTCGGGAAAGAGCAGTGAGAGTTCTTTTTCTCTATCTGCATAGAAGTCCTCAAGGTCAATTACGACTCGCCGATTGTAACGGGCGAAGGCATGCACTGTTTCCGTGAATGAGCCAAACTTCATTATCAGGAGCTCGCAGAGGTAGCCGCTGAAACCGCCCACCTTTATCTCCGCGCCATAAACATCTATACCCTGCATGAACTTTTTCAGAAGCCTAACCTCGCCCAACAATTGCTTGTCCAAATGGGTTTTTATGTAGTCAGTATGGTAGGGTGTTCGGTCTGTTGCACTTTGCCACTCGCCTGGCTTAGTGTCGTAGCAGGGAACTATGTCAACTCTATGACCATCTATGAAGATTTCAAGGTAAGGGTGCTCAGCGAAACGTTCAAGCTGCTCAGCGTCGCCGGCTGCTTTTTTAGCAATCTTTAGTCCAATATCGCCAAGGCTTTTACGAGGTATGGAAGTCGGTAACCGCATGAAAATGTCGATGTCAAGACTGTCGCTTAGCCATGTGTCCTTTGCCACGGAGCCTTCGGCGCGAACGATGGCTTTTACGCCTTCTTGCTGGCATGCTAAACGGATTTTTTGCTCTAACGATTTTGTTAACGCGGCAACTTTGGCGTAGTCGGCTTTTGTTGGCGTGATTTTCTGTAAAATCTGCTTAGTTAGAGATTCTATTTCCTTCTCCATTTGAATCATTTTAAGGGCAGTATTCTTTGAGTGTTGAGTAAGTAGGACCTTTAGGAGACAGCTGGCTTTTCTTTAGCCGTAGGCAGTCTGCTCTTATTATGCCAAAATCATAGTTCTCCTGTTTCTGCACCAAATCAACTAGCCGCTGTTTGTTGGCGCCTGAACGGACTCGTGCAATGGTTAGGTGAGGCGAAAACCCTTTGGGGTCAGGCGCGAAACCTAGTTCGTGGATTTGAGGTTCAAGCTGCTCAAAGATGCTTGAGAGCTCTTTTGCGCCATCGGTTATTCCTGCCCAAACCACCCGTGGATAATTAAGAGTTGGAAACACACCAAGCCCTGACAGTCTAACGTTGAAAGGGCTAAACTTCACATTTCTCATGGCAGCATAGATTTTCTCTACCATTTCTGGGCTAATTGCGCCAAGAAAACGAAGCGTAATATGAATGTTAGCTGGCTCTACAAGTTTCAGGTCTGCGTTTGTTTGAATTAACATTTTTTGCGCGGCGGCAAGCCTGTTTAAAACATTATCGTTTTTCATATCGAAAGCGATGAAGCTTCTTATTTGCTCAGACATTAATTGTTCCTTCTAGTATTTTTAACACATAACCCTCATAAATGCTTTTTAATCAAGGATGCTGCTATACAACCAAAAAAGGGTAAGTTAACGTGGACGCTGACAAACTGGTTATTGGTTTAGCGGGGATGCCGGGCTCGGGAAAATCCATTGTCGTTGATGTGGCACGTGAGATGGGCTATGATATTGTAGTTATGGGCGATGTGATTAGGCAAGAGACGCTTAAACGTGGCTTGGAGTTGACGCCTCAAAACGTTGGGAAAGTCATGCTTGAACTAAGACAGGAAAGTGGAAACTTCGTTATCGCCCAAAAATGCATTCCGAAAATTAAGGAACAAGCCAGCCCCAAAGTTCTAGTTGACGGGTTAAGAAGTCTTTTCGAAGCTGACATTTTCAAAGAACACTTTGCAAAATTCACCCTCATCGCCGTTCATGCTTCTCCCCAAGTACGTTTTAGCCGCCTATCCAACCGTCGCCGAAGCGACGACCCTGCTGAATGGAACGTTTTCAAGGACCGGGATATGCGTGAGCTCGGGGTTGGTTTGGGTAATGTTATAGCGATGGCTGAACAGGTGATAGTGAACGATAATAGTTTCGAGCATGTTAAAGCTAAGACGAAGGAGTCTTTGGAGAGGACAGAGAAGAAATGGAAGTAACAGTTTTTGCTGTAGCCGAAATTTACCCAACAGAAAGCGAAGAAAACGTTAAGGCAGCAGTCAACAACATTTTGGACAATGCAGCCATGACAGTCAGGCCCTCCATTAAAGGCAACACCTTAACTGCAACGGCAAAAGGTCAAGATTCACTCATTAAACTCCGCAACATGTTTCATAACGACCGAATCCGTGATGCTGCCCGAAGACTGCTCTTTAAATCAATTAGAGGTAACATGGTATCTTTCTGTTTAAATAAGCAAGTAGCGTTTGCAGGGCATGTGTCCTTTTCTGAGGAAACAGGCGAATCACCACTTGGTCCAATAAAAATCAACATCGAAGCAGAGCATCCGCAGCAACTGGTCGAGTGGCTGGCAGAAAAAACATAAAGAAGGGCAAGGTTTGGCTGAAAGGGCACTGGTGACTAAGAGTGGCGCTGTTTTGTTAGGTGACAGTGTCGCCTGCGATGCGCATGACTCGTCAAGACCGCTGCGGGTTGTTACACATGCACATGCTGATCACCTTGGCGGTTTACGGAGCAGCTTGAAGCGTTGTGAGAAGGTTTTGATGACTAAAGCCACGCGTGACCTTACAGAAACCCTCAACGGCTCGCTAAAGCTCAAAGTTTCCCCATCGGTTAAGACGTTAGAGTACGGAAAAGTCCTCAAGTACGGCGGCGAAAAAATCAGTCTCCTAAAAGCTGACCACATTTTGGGTGCATGCCAAGTTTTGGTTGAGGACGCCGGTGGAATACGTATTGTTTGGACTGGCGATTTTAGGCTTGAGGGCACACCAGTTGTTGACTGCGACGTATTGGTCGTTGAAGCAACTTATGGGAGTCCCTCATGCCGACGCAACTTTGGCGTTGATGTACGCGAGCTTTTAGTTTCCATGATTGAGAAGCGCTTACGCGGCGGCGCCGTCTACGTGTTTGGTTACCATGGCAAAATCCAAGAAATTATGCAGATTCTGCGAGACGCAGATGTCGCGGTTCCTTTTGTCATGCCTGAACGGGTATACGAGGTCACTAAGGTCTGCGAGAAACACGGGATGCGGTTGGGTTGCCTTTCGCTTTCCACCGACAAGGAGGGGCATGAACTTTTAGACGGTAACTTGCCTTGCGTAGCATTCTACCATATGAATTCGCGGCAGCATGTGGGGCTGCGTAACTCCCGGATCTGCGTGAGTGGCTGGGAGTTTCATTCACCCTGCAGGCAAATCGGCGACCGAGAACATTTGGTGGCGCTAAGTGATCACTCAGACTTTGATGGGTTAATCGAATACGTTAGGCGCTCTGGGGCAAAAAAAGTTATCACCGACAATTACAGAAGCAACGGTGACGCCTTAGCCAAAGAAATCAACAAGCGCTTAGGCATCTACGCAGTTGCCATGCCTAGAACTAACGGTCAAACTACCCTGTAAGAACTGTTATAGCAATGAAGCGATTCTTGAAAATTTCTAAACTACATATTGCATTGGGAGTACGTGAATCTGGTTGGATTCTTTGGGTTCTATTTGAGCGTGGGCAAAAAGCCATTCAGTAAGCTTTTGGCAATCGTTGGGGTTACAGGAGAAACTTCTTGCTTTTGTATCCCATTTTCGGCAGTAGGAGCAGGGAATTTCCGAATTATTGTTCATTGCAAACATGAATATGTTAATATTGAAATTGATTTATCCTTTATGAAGTAGAAATTAAGAGCATTATTCAGGTTCAAGACTTTACAGAGTCTTGGAAATCGCCTGCTAAACTGGTTTTTGTTAGTTAAATAATAAACACTTTAGGTTAAAGTTTAATAGCAGAAAATCAGACACTCAAATGCGATGTGACAAGAACATGGCTAAGTCATCTGTTATCTCAGGCTTCTATAAGCTTACGCCCAAAGAACGGCTGGCAATTATTAGAGATTTTGCGGGATTAACCGAAGATGAAGTTCGTTTACTGGAAAATACTGGTTCTTTGCCCATGGATGTGGCTGACCACATGGTTGAAAACGTCATCGGCGTCTTTCCCGAACCAATGGGTATATGTGTTAACTTCCAGATCAACGGAAAAGACTACCTCGTTCCGATGGCTACTGAAGAGCCGAGCGTAATTGCAGCCGCTAGCTACGCCGCCAAGATGGTGCGTGAGGGTGGAGGCTTTCACACAAGCAGCACAGCGCCCGTGATGATTGGACAAATTCAAGTGGTAAAAATCAAAGACGCTGAAACAGCAAAAAAGCAGGTTCTAGGCGCCAAAACTACCATACTCCAAAAAGCAAACGACCAAGATCCTGTTCTCAATTCGTTTGGGGGCGGAGCTAAAGACCTCGACGCCCGAGTCATCGAAACCGTACTGGGGCAGATGCTCATCGTGCACTTGTTTGTTGATTGCCGAGATGCCATGGGTGCTAACGCCGTTAACACGATGGCTGAAGCCGTCTCCCCGATGATTGAGAAGCTAACAGGCGGACAGGTTTACCTGCGCATTATATCTAACTTGGCTGTAAAACGTCTCGCCAAAGCATGGTGTACTATTCCCAAAGAAGCCGTAGGTGGAGAAGCTGTTGTGGATGGAATAGCTTATGCATCTGCGTTTGCGGCAGCTGACCCGTATCGCGCAGCCACACATAACAAAGGTGCCATGAACGGCATAGTCGCCGTTATATTAGCCACAGGAAACGACCACCGTGCCATCGAAGCCGGAGGACACGCATACGCAGCCTACAACGGACCATATACAAGCTTATCAAAATGGATGAAAAACAAAAACGGCGACTTGGAAGGCTCAATCGAGTTGCCGATGGCTGTTGGCTTAATCGGCGGCGCAGTAAAAACACACCCAATCGCACGCATAGCCATGAAAATTCTAAACGTGAAATCATCCAACGAATTCGGCGAAGTCCTCGCTGCTGTAGGCTTAGCTCAGAACTTGGCTGCTCTCCGTGCGTTGTCTAACGAGGGGATACAACGCGGCCATATGTCTTTGCATGCAAGAAACATCGCTGTCACAGCTGGTGCCAAAGATGTACAAATCGATTTAGTTGTGGAGCGGATGGTAAAAGAACACAAGGTCCGCGTAGACCGAGCAAAAGAAATCCTTGAAGAACTAAACAAAGAAAAACCTGAGAAGAAATAACTCGATCTGAAAGAAGAAATTGTTGGTGCAAACCTGTTTCTTCTTTTTTCCAGCCTGTCTTTTCGCCATCGCTTTTAGTTACTCTAACACTTTTGACCAAACTTCGTTATACACATAAAAATACTTTGTCTTCCACAAAAGTGTCCATCTCGAGCTTCGTGGTTTCTCCCAGATCTGTCATTGTTGCTTCAAGTTTTGGGAGTAGCGGTTACTTGTTTCATCTTCTTTTGAACAATAGAGCAGATGCAATACCGATTGCCGCTATGACAGCTAATATTACGATTATGGCGTAGAGATACCCGGTAGGCGTACCCTCAGAGGGAGTCTCAGAACCGGTTGGAGCAAACATCGGCTGGTATGAGTAGGTGTAGCCGTATCCACAAATGATGTCCGTTGGGTTATCGTTGATTGTAATAGGCTGTTCACCCTCGACTAATGTAATCCAGTATTTGAAATCATATCCGGAATCTGGTGTAGCCTTTAAGTTGATAGATGAACCGTTAAGGTAATAATACGTTCCAGCCCCAGGACTCGTGTTTCCGCCGATCGAATTGAGAATATTAACTATAGCGTCGCTAGTTGCGGGTGCTGTATTTGTTGGAGCGAATACTGGTTCATATATATACGTGTAGCCGTATCCACAGATTATCTTCAACGGGTTTGTTGAGACAACTAAGCTATCTTGAGCCACTACTGAAGGTGACGAAAAAGTTGGAGCCCAGTTTGGATCCGCCGCAGCGTTCTCAGGGTAATTTATAGCCGGTATATTGTCAGGTATGTTGTAGGAACCACGAACAATCCAATGTAGGAATCTAAAACCGTTGTTAGGCGAAGCCTGCAAAGTAATGTTGACACGATAATCATAATTGTATGCTCCTGGATTTGGATTAGTGGTTCCGCCCACTGAAGCGGCGACAACTACTATGACAGATTGCTGAGTCACGGGTGGAGGAATTGGAGGGCTATTTGGGTCTGGCACAGGTAAGGTAGTGTTCTGGAGGGATTTTCTCGGGAGTAATCGCTGAAGTCAGTGCAAACAATGTGGAGATCAATAGAATTAGAAAAAACAACATTGAGTATTTCATGATTTTTTTCAAATAAATCACTATTACTTTCGCTTTGATTAAAGAATTAATCTGAATGGATTTAAGATTGCGTGATTGTACGAACTCAGTCACAAAAGGTCAGATTGCCAAACAACCACTCGCATGGTTGGTGGGATTAAAAATTAATCCGCAAAAAGAAGAAACTGTGTGTGATCAAGTTGGTCGTCCACAGAGAAAAAACTTATTTGTAAACGCTGTCATGGTGTTCATATCTTCTTATCGTGACAACTTTCCTTGCTTCATCTATTTCATAGACTAAAACAAAGGAACCCACATGTACCCGACGCATATGCAACATAGGACTCTTCAAAGGCTTATATTGCTGAGGATTTTCCAAAATCTCGTTTACCTTTCTTGATAGTGCTTCAAACTGCACCAAATCCTTCTTTCGCAGTTTCTTGAATATTCTGTCTACTTTTTCAACGACTTCCAAAGAATACAAGCAATCACTTGGAATATCTAATAGCGAAGTTTTTTACTTTTACTGTCTTTTCAGTTTCTGAGGCTTTTAGGCTTTCTATGAACTCCGGTCTTAGCTCAGGCTCCATGACGCATTCCTCAAACTGTTGTGCCATCAAGTTTATTGCTTGACTTTTGTCTTTAAGACCGTACTTAGCTTTAACTACGTTGAGAATTCGGTTCGTCCGTTCGTCAATAGTTACGATTGCCTTGACCACATTAACACCATATTAATAAGATGTATACTCGGCGTATATATGCTGATTGCATTTTAGAAAAAATCCAAAGGAACTTCAAAGGTCGTGGCTGCAATTAAATAGACGTGGATTTAGCAGATTAAGTCCCACCAAGGATAGTGGTAACGTACACTCTTTCACTGCGAAATTGCCGGAAGGTCACATATGGTAGAACAACCTGCTCTTAATTTGGTAAGGAGTTAAACTAAATTTCATAAACCCGTAAATTTGCTGGGTAAATTAATTTAATCCATTTCACCTAAGACGATGAATAAATTCCGTTTCTTTTCGTGTTAAACAGAAAAAGTTCGTGCGCTAAGCTAAAACACCAGGTATCCTAAAGAGAACAATGCCGTAAAATAGCACAGCAACATAATTGAAAAGGCGGTTATTGCTATGTTTACTATTTTTTTGCGAGTAAGCGAGCCCATGAGGATGAACATTGGAAACATAGCTAATATGTAACGTGGAGGGCTAATCCAAAACGAATACGCCACCGCTAGCATCCAACTCAGCAGCATGCAAACAAGGTAAGAGGGACGAAAACGTCGATAAACCCCGAAAATAACCATAGATAGCCCAAACGCGGCGAAAGCAATCGGTGCAACGCCTAAAAGAATGTTGTGAGGGTAAGGCCACGTCAAAGCAAAGTTGTATGCCGTTGTTAAGCCCTTAATCGGGTCCAAAACGCTAAGCCAATGCACTCGTTCAATGGTCACAAATTTGAAGGCGTCGCCTGTGACTTGGTAATTTATGTTCAAGTAAATCAAGAAAGCCTCCCAGAGCAAGGCAAATCCATAGCAGATTGAGGTTGGCAATTTTCTTAGGGTTCCAGCTTTTTTGGTGTAAGTATTCGACTATCAAAACAGGCATCATTAGCAGTCCACCCAGCCTTGTCAAAGCCGCCAAGAAGCCTAGAACCCCCGCTAGTGGCCATTTTTCCCGCCTTGCGTAGTATAAGCTTGCGATGATTAGTGCTAAGAACAGTCCTTCAGTGTAAATCACAGACAAAAAGTACGCGGTGGGGAAGATGCTAAGGAAAAGGATAGCTTTCTGTGCTACTCCATCGTCGAAGTCTAGTTTCGTCAGCTTGAAAAGGTAGATTAATGCGATTACTGAGCTGATGTTCGAAACGATAAGTGCTGACAGGTTAATGTAGTTGAAGTTGAAGGTGATTAGCCTGATTAGGATAGGGTATAGTGGGAAGAAAACGATGAAGTTGTACTGGTCGTTGGCGGGGTTGCTGTCGTACCAGTGCTGCGCAATGTGGAGGTAATGGTAGGAATCTTGGGGTGCGAGAGGTTTTGCGAATTGGTACATCAAGATGTTGATGGGTGTGCAGGGAGGGTTCCTTGGGGAGTATTAAGTATGAATTGTGGGTTATTCACAAAAGTGACCGCGTAGCCGATGGAGAAAATCAAAAGCTTAGATAGAACAACGATTAGGATAGCCATTTTCACGGATTTTGGGATTTTTTGGAATATGACCGATATGTTCACGCTGTTCACGATGAGGTGTCTTTAATGTTGAATGACTTCAATGGGTGATGCCATATAAATCCTTAAGGAAGATCTATGCTTGCAATGAGAGAAGTGACTCAAATCGATTGACTATTGTCTTACCAGATCATACTAATGAGTTCTTCCTTGCTAATTCGCTCATCAGAATGGTGTGTTCTAAAGTGACGATTAGCATGGTCCACGATGTCGTTTTCTCCCCAAGGTGACTTTATCATCCAGCCACAAGTTGGGCAAGTGAAAGATTTCATTATTTCTTTCGAAGTTGCAGTGTTTGTTTCCAACCAATCACCTCCCTTTTCCTTGTTAGCGTTTGATTATTCTAACCATAAAAGCGCCTCTTTTGCAGGCTAAAGTCATATATTCTTTCATATTCAGCAAAAAATAATAGTGCATAGACCTTGATAAATTTAACAACTTGACCACTATTAGTGCGCTAAATAAGTGATGCTCTTTTCTCTCTTCTTGACTTTGTTGCGTGCCATAATTATGCTTTAAATGTCCAAGCTACCGTTCGACTTCTTCAATTGTTAAACTAATTGGTATGTAGCCACAGATTTCCAAGAACAAAGCAAATAGAAAGCAAAGTTCAATGCTATGGTGCAGTCATTTCTTGAAGCTTCTCAAGATGTTACGTCGACTGATATAAAACGCTAAGACTACTGCGAGGTATAGTGATATCAGGGACATCCCAATTGCTGGTAGAATCGCCACTAAGAAGTTATAAGCGGTCTTGCTCAGGAAGAACCAATAGAAATTGCTGACGGTGCTATAAGCGAGGATAATCTCTGCAATTATTGCCCCGAGAACGATGAGTCGATCTTTAGTTTTCTGAGTTATTTTTCTTCCTCCTCGGAGAACTTGAAGCCTTTTGAGGTAACGAAGATATTCCAACTTGCCTTGCCTTATGCTGGATAGATATTTTTTTGAGAAGCTCGAATCGAATGAGTTGGACCGAGACGTCTAGAATCTTGAATTCGAAAAGCTTACGTCTTTGAAGTCTTTAGGATCCGTTGTCGATTAACTAAACGCTATGATCTGAGTTTAGAGCAAGCAACTGCTATTGATGAAGGCAAGGGATTTTAGCCTCAACAAACTTAAAAAAGCTAACAAGCTAATATTCGGGGCTAAAAATTTAAACATAATGTCAAGCCTACGCCTAATTGACATGGTGGCTGACAAGTTTAGACCTGTTAAGGGTCATCCTGCTTCCCTTCTTGTAGTTCCGCATTTGGTGCATCTGAAAAAGGTGATCGTTGAATGAATGGTCTCGTCTGCTACCTCTACATTCCAAGTTTCGCTTTCGGAGTGACCGCATGTTAAACAGACCACTTTAACTATCGGTAGCTGTCTTAGTGATGCTGCTTTTTTGTCTATGACCGCAATCTCCACTGATTTGCCAGTGTGCAAGCATAGTTTTTGTTTTGTTTCTTCTTGGTTTAGCGGTTTTTGGTGCTTACATTTTGGGCATCTAAGGGAAGGTGTGCCCTTCTTGACTACTTGGAGCAATGCCCCGCATTGTGGACAGAAGTTCATTTAGTCGCCCTATGGTTTTTCGTAGCAAATGATTTTTATACATTTTGCATTTCACGGTTAAAAGAATTTATTATTTTCGCTTGAATCTTTAACTATCTTGCTCGCGCTTGCATGTTCGTTTACGCGCCGCGCTAGAAAGTTATTTTTACTAAGACGGCCAATAGGGACAAACCAAATGAGCGAGTTATTAGGACCAGATGAGTCTATTATTTGGAGCGGCAAACCCAAAAAGAACGCTTACTTACTGCCCGCTCTAGGCGGTATTCCTTTTGCATTATTTTTTTCTATTTTTCTGTACTTTATGTTGAGTATTTCTAAACCTTTTCGGCTAGATGAAATGTTTTTGCCTATTTTCATGAGTTGCTGGATAGTGGGACTGATCGTTGTTCCGCCAGTATGGAAGTTAAAGACGTATTCTAGGGTTAATTACCTGATTACAAATAAACGCCTAATTATCAAATCTGGGCTAAATAGCGTCTGGTTCACTAAACTTGAGAACGTAAAAGAGATTCTTGTTAAGATAGGCGTAGTGGATAGAATTTGTGGCACATGCAAGATTTATCCCATAACCCCGGAATATCCTTATGCCCCAAAAAGATATGCGTATTCTCGCGGCGGGCTGTACAATCTCAAGAAGGTTTACAACTTGGTTGACAAAAAGTATGAAGAGGTTTCCCAGTATGAAATTTACACTAAGTCTCTATCCCAGCCATATTTTGAAGGCTTAGATAAATCCAGCCATGTAGAAGATTTGCTTAAAGATTATACGTTTAGATTCATTACAAGCCAGCTCCGCTAAATTGCAAGTTGACTTAGTACGGTGTGGGGTTGAAATGGGTCCCTTAGAAGAGGTGTTGGCGGCTGCTTTAGCAGATGAGCAGTTCGGTTTCTAGAAACTGAATCCCGAAAAAGATCTTTGTTGTCTAAAAGGGAAGAAATTGTATGATAATAAACATTCCAAAGACTAAACTCACTAGATTTAGACTCTTTTTTGACATTTGGGTACTGTTGAAATTTTCTAATTCTGAATATGTGTTTCTTTTACTCTGGTATTTCATATATCTGAGCGCGCCGTGGCCCAGCATAATCCATGGTAATATTAATAGCGTGTATTGCAAAATTAAGAAGACCAAATTGTCTCCTGTAAATTGATACAAATAAGCAAAAATGAAATTTTTGCTCATATCAATAACAAAGGCAGAAACCATTTCCGTCACAGGATTCCTGATAAAATCTACTGGATTATTCCATTTTCCAGCGAAATTTATCAGTTTCTTCATGGCTTATCTCCATTTTAAATTTAGAAACAGACGGAATTAAACATATCTGAAAAAAATCCTTGAAATAGCCCAGTTATTCCGTTCTTTTTTGATAAATAAATTGATTTTAATCAACAACAAAGCGGGCTTGCTGTCCGATAGCTAATGTCTATACTTTTGGGAAACTGATCTTTTGTTTTAACATTTGCGCTACTAAATTTTTTTCATTAAAACATAGAAACCCAAAAAAAAGACGTATAAACGTTTGCTGGTACATTGTGTTTACACATATTGGTATTAATAGCCTTCTTCTTCGTCTTTCAAAATAGGTTACATTTAACAGCACACAATTTGCATTGGCAGAGAAATAAATGCTGGAAGAAGGAGGTGCTTGAACAAGGTGAGAAAAGGAGTGCTCATAGCAGGAAAGCGTAGGCAAGACGAGAAAGAGATGGAAACAGCACGAAAACAAGCACAGCAGCAAAACCGATAGTCCACCAGTAAGTGGGCGCTATGAGATGAATAAACAACCATTTTTTTCTTTTTTATTGTTAATTTTTAACTATTAACAAATAGGCATAGTAGAAAGCGATTTAGGTTTTTTCGGGTCTGGGGGCACGCTAAGAAAAATAGCTTAGTCAAGAAACCAACATGAAAATGCTCTTACATCCGAACTAACCCATTATTGAACGGGGAAGAAGAGACTTGGTTCTCTTAAATTGAACGGCAATAGCAGCATTCTTTCTCGGTTGATTGATTTAGGTTCAGAGTTGTTTAGCCCGCGCGCAAGCTAATCTGATTTGATTTCATGGCAGCGTGTCCGCGACAGCTGAAGTATTTGAATTGGACCAATGTTGAACTGTCTGCACTTTTCTTAAAAAAGATTTAGCGCTTGTTAATTGTTGTGGTTATCGTTTGGTTGCCTGTAAATAGTGTTAGTCATGATAATAACTCGTAAAATCAGCATCAAATGATAAAAGAAATACTTTAAATTGTATACATTTGAAACTCAAAATAATTATATATCGGGATTCGTAATAACGTTATTAAGCTTTTTTTAAGCAATACGATCACGGAGAAGGCTTACGTTAAATGATGTTGGAAATGGAAGGCGCAATGATGCAGAATTTTAACTCTCGAGTAGCCGTTGTAGTAGCTGCTCTAAACGAAGAGAGCGGCATCGGACCTACTATCTCAGAAATTCAAGGGGTCTTAACAAACCCCTATTTGCTTGTTGTCGACGGCAACAGCGAAGATAAGACTGCTGAGATTGCCAAGAGTTTGGGCGCCGATGTTTCAATGCAGATGGGCATCGGAAAAGGCGACGCAATGTATCAAGGCATAAAGAGTTTGCATGATAGTACCCGATATGTTGTTTTCACGGATGCTGACTATACTTATCCCGCAGAATTCATACCCAAGATGGTCGATATTTTAGAGTCTTCTCCCCATATTGGAATGGTTATTGGGGACAGATTCCACGGTTCGCAAAATCATGACCAATCCTCCAAAAACGTATTTTATATCGGCAACAAGCTGATTGCTACAGTACAATATATTCTCAACGGCGTTAGACTCAACGATCCCTTGTCAGGTTTAAGAGTTGTTAGAACTGACCTTTTGAAGAATTGGAAACCACAAAGCAAGGGGTTTGACGTTGAAGTTGAAATTAACGCTATGGTTGAACGTGAAGGTTATGGGATAGTTGAGGTTCCGATCGATTATAGACTGAGGTTGGGTGAAAAGAAGCTTCGCCCTCGCGATGGTATTGAAATTCTTAAAAGAATTGTGTCTTTGAGCTTAGAGAGGGTTCTTGATGGAACTTAGTAATTCAATCACAAAAGGAGTTCACTAGAGATGAAAATAGCCATTGTAGGTTCTGGGGTAGTAGGTCAGGCGACCGGAATGGGTTTCGCCCTTCAAGATCACAATACCCTTTTCCACGATATTGACGAAAAGAAATTGCTTTCCCTGAGCGCGAAGGGTTACGAGACGTCTAGTTCAATTGAGGAAGCGGTACAGGACTCCGAAATAATCTTCGTTTGTGTTCCGACACCTACGCTAAATAAGAAAGTTGACGTCAGCTATCTGTGGAGTGCCGCAAAGAGCATTGGCGCTGGATTGAAGAGAGCGAAGCATTTTCCAGTTGTTGCTTTCAGAAGCACTGCTCCACCTCAGACAACTCGAACCCAGCTTGTGCCTATATTACAGGATGCTTCGGGTTTGGAGGCTGGATATGATTTTGGGGTGTGTATGAATCCCGAATTCTTGAGAGAGAAAAGTCCGTTGGATGATTTTTTACATCCGGACAGGATAGTTATCGGTGAACTAGACAAAAAGTCTGGAGATATACTAGAGAAAGCGTATTCTTCGTTTAACTGTCCTGATAACTAGGACAACCTTAGATTCTGCCGAAATGATAAAGTATGCTTCTAACCTGTTCTTGGCAACAAAGATTTCATTCTTCAACGAAATATACCTGATTTGTCAAGAATTGGGCGTTGACTCAAAAGTTGTCGGTGAGACCGTTTCTTTGGACAAGAGAATTGGCAAGTATGGGGTCCAGGGTGGTAAGCCTTTTGGCGGAATGTGTTTTCCTAAAGACCTTGCTGGGTTCATAACGTTTGCTAAGTCGAAAGGAATCAACCCAAAACTGCTGGAAGCAGTGGAAGAGATAAATACACAAATATCCATGTACAATTTAGTTAAGAAGGATGTTAGCTCTTGCTTGGTTACGCAGTAGCCTTAGGAGGAACTATTGCACTTTCATTTTCACTTGCTATTTATCTTAGTGTATTATCTAAGGGTTATACGAAATAAAGAATTATCCGCTAAGTTCCAGGGCGAATTATCCGTTGTTCAGGATTCAAGCTCTGATCTGGCGCCTGTTTCGATCATCGTCTCAGCGTATAACGAAGCGGAAGTAATCGGAAGAAAACTCGTCAACATTTCGCAACTCAATTACCCACTTGACAAGATTGAGGTAGTTGTCATTGACGATGGTTCGGTTGATGGAACTGCTGGTATAGCTGAGGAAAAGATTAGCGAATTAAAATTGTCGGGCAGAATCATCAAGAATACTAAAAGAATTGGATTGAACAGGTCACTTAACATTGCTATGAATGAAGCAAAACACAATTTTGTCTGCGTAACCGACTCTGACGTTACCTTGGAAAAGGATGCACTTAGAAATTCAGTTAGAGTGTTAACTGGCCTTAAAGATGTCGGCGGCGTAACTGGAAGAATTCAGCCCATATTTGAGGGAGATGGATTTGCGCAATCAAACGAAAGTGCATACAGAAAGTTCTATCACCAATCAATGTTGGGTGAGACTTCTCTACATTCTTCCTTCCCCGGCAACGGTCCCCTAATCATCATTAACAAATCTTTAGTTTCTACCACTATACCGGTTGATTACGGAAGTACAGATGGCAATATTGCAGCTAACGTCATCAAAAGCGGGTTAAGGTTCGTTTACGTTCCTAATGCAGTTGTGTTTGAGCCTGTTCCCGAGGATCTGGGTCAGCAAAGATTGCAGAAAGTCAGAAGGGCGAAGAGGCTAATTCAGGTTTTTCTTCACAACAGCGACTTATTTCTTAATAAAAAATATGGAAAATTCGGATCAATTGTTTTTCCACTTAAGTATTTAATGATAGTTGTCTGTCCATCTTTGATGCTTATCGGTTTGGGTTTGTACATTGTTAGCATTGCTCTGTTTTCGAGCTTATGGTTCCAGGTTGTTTCGGTTGGGGCTTTGTTTTTTGTGATTGGAGTCTCTTCAGTTTGGAAAAGTTTTGGCAGATGGCTATCAAGCTTTGTTTTCCATCAACTTTACCTAGTTGTTGGGCTATTCTCTTCAATGCGCAAAAGCGTATTTTGGAAGACAATAGATAGGAAAAAATTGTAGAAAAATAGGTGCTATCTATGACCAGCCTTCCTCAAGTGTTGTATTTTCTTGCAATGGCGAATAGGAGATTACACTGGAACAAGCAGAAGATGAAGAAGTATCAAGATGAGCGTTTTCGTCGAGTAGTAAAATACGCTTATGATTCAGTTCCATTTTACAATCGCGCTTTCAGAAAAGCTGGTTTAGATCCATCTAGCATTAGAGGAGTTGAAGATCTCACAAAGCTACCCCTAACCAGGAAGGATGAATATAAAAGTCAAAATCCTGCTGAGTTAATTTCAAAGGAGTATAGCATAAGTCAGTTGAAGAGGGTGCGGACGAGCGGATCCTCTGGGACACCGTTTGAGTTTTATGTTAATCGAACTGAGGATTCGTGGAGAAAGGCGATCTACATGCGAGCCAACATAAGCTGCGGCCAGAAGCCGCGGGATCGTTGGGTTGTGTTGACTGCACCTCACCATTTTCATGATACAACAGGGATTCAACGCAAATTGGGAATATTCTCCCAAACATGTGTCTCGCTGTGGGATCCTTCAGACAAAAAGATAGAGGAAATCGCCGCTATAAATCCACATATCCTTGACGGCTATTCTGGTTCATTGGTTTTGTTAGCTAAGGAGATGGCTAACAGAGGCTTAAATGTGATTAAGCCTAGGTTAATGTTTGGAAATGCAGAAGCTATTGATTTTGCGTCTCGACGCTACATTGAAAAGGTTTTCGGCGCACCTTATTGTGACCAGTATGGTTCCGCTGAGGTTGATCGTGCATCATGGCAGTGTCCGGAGCGCAACGGCTACCATATGGATGTTGATAGTGTTATCACAGAGTTTGTTGATGAAAAAGGTGAACCGGTTGCAGCTGGAGAGAAAGGAGAAGTTGTCTTCACCAGTCTGTTTAATTTTGCGATGCCGCTTCTTCGGTATGCAATTGGAGATGTAGGGTCGCCATCTGATGAGTGTGTGTCCTTGTGGAAGGACTCTTCCGTTGATGAAGGTAATTGAAGGTAGGAAGGATTCTTTTCTGACGCTTCCTGGCGGTCGAATAGTGTCGCCGATGATTTTTAATTTTATAATGAGTAGTTTCAAGTATTATGCTGTTGTACATCAGTATCTTATTAAGCAGAAAAGCATTGACTCTGTTTGAGGTTTCTTTGAAGATGGTTGATGGCTGGTCAGAAAAGATTGATGTTGCCAAAGAGTTTGAGACTCACATAAAGAGCTTTCCTGATTTTGCCAGTGGCGAGGTACGTTTTGATGTGTCTGTTGTCAACGACATCCCTCGGTCTCCTACAGGAAAGTTGCTGTCAGTTACTTCTGACCTAAAGGGATCTCTAAGGTGAGTTAATCACGATTAAGACTGTCAACAAAGTTCACTTGATAGGTTTGTCTGTCAGTCTTCCTCTTTTCACTTTGGGTTATCATTGACTCTTTTTTTGGCACCACAATATCAGAACACAGCCGGCACCAATCCCCTTGCAATGATAGATGTGCTGTTTCCCATCATTTTGGATTATATTGTTGGCTTTTGTTGGTATTTGTTTCTTGGCTTTTGCTGCAGTCTGGCGTTCCTCGTTGGCTGCATATGTTGTTGCTTGCGCAGTTTGCGTTAATGCTTTACTATACGCCTTTCTTGCTTTCAGGATTTTCTTGGTCTCCCGATAGTCTGTGGCATGGAGGAGTTGCCAGTTACATTCCCCAGATCTTCTCAGGAAATTCCGTTGCCCTTTCCGAGTTATGCACATGCTTATCCTCTATTGCCTGTAACAACTTATTTGGTGGAACAAATCTTTGGAGTTAACATATTCGTTTATTCACTCTACATTTATCCGGTGATTTGCACAGTTCTTTTTTCACGCTTGCTTACTTTTTTGGATCCCGAATGTTTGGTCCAAGAGCCGCTTTTTTGGCGATGCTGTTTACGTTGCCTGCTTTGCATTACATTGAAATGCATGTCTCTCCATTCTCCGCAGGAACAATAATCCTTTTGGGAGCCCTGATTTTATCCACTTATAAAACTAAATTAGCGCTTTCCTTGAGCATCTTGAGTATTATTCTTCATTGTCATAGATTCATCCAATCTCACCTCTTATGTTAGGTGTTTACTTTTTTTCAGTTTTTGCAGTTCATTTTCTTTTTAGGAAAAAAGGCTGAAGAAAAATGTTCCTTCAAGATTTTCCTTTTTGCCACAAATAGCTTTGATTTCTGTCTCTCTGGGTTGCTTGGACATCATACGCTATGACGATTTATATTGGTGTTCAGAACTTCGGTTATGAACTTGTTGAACTTCAATTTCTTGTCGCGCATTGGTCTACTGCTTCAGATTTTACAGTGGGCAAGGCGGGTTCATTTATCCCTGGGTACAAGATCTCAGTCTGATAATTTATGGAATAATTTTTATTTTAATTTTCAGCGGACGTTTGCCTAGACTTAGGATATTAGAAATTTTTTCAAGAAAAATTTAGTTTCTAGACTTTTAAGAAGAATTCGTTCTTGACATATAAACGAATGTCATTGGCACTTGCTGCTGTTACTCTATGCGGCAGGAGGATTTTTGCTTTTTCTTTCCTCGGGCGAACGCTTTTTGCTTGGTAGAGGATTGCTTTACTTTGTCTTCATGGGTTCCTTGGTTATCGCAACATATTTTGTCACTCAAACTCCTAAATTGCCGAGGGTTAAGACAATTCTTGCTTTTGGTTTGGTGATTTTTCTGGTTTGCACTTTCCCCTTGATTTCTTATAGCAAAGAGGCATACAATACCTTTCACACCCTCGGCTGATGCTGGTTTGCGGTTCTTATCAGACAAAGTGGACTTGTCACAGAATAGTCTTAGCATGACCTCCAAGTCAGCAGCTTGCATCATATGCAAATTTATCTAAGGGTCTGGATCTTGTCCGGTTTCCACCAAATCTGGCGTCAAATGAACCCGATGTGATTGCCATGAGGATTAACGGCTTCTTCTTGATATCGATGCGCAACGATTTGTCATTCACAAACAACAGCTATACTCGGTTGGCTGCTGATCTTGAGCAGAGCCTTGAATATAATAAGCTTTATTCGGACTTGCGATTCGATGTTTATGTGCGATCTGATAAGTGAGTGGAAGCTTTTGAGTTTGGTCGATGGCGTATGTTGCTTTTCGACGATTTTCTTCTCAGTTAGACGCAAATTTAGACGCGGTTGTTACTGTTGTTTTGCAGTCACACTGATTTTTAAGTGCCACACACCTGCCTTAAATGGGAGAAAGCTATGAAAACCAGCACTAAATTATTTGTTGCAACAACGTTTATGCTATTGCTACTTGCGTCCTTTGCAGTACCATTGCTCACGGCAAAACCATCCAAACCCCAAACCCAATACATTCTAGAAGTAGGCTGGACATCTTCCAACGACTACTGGTACTTGTATGTTATCCAGTATGGCAATAAACCTGCAACACTCCAACTGTCAGCGTATTCACAGGATATAGGAATAGAAACCTTCAGCGTTGAAAAAACTCTAACATTACGCGATAGTTTCCATTGGGGCGCAAGACATACAACGCTCTCCGTTGCAGTCGAGTACGAGGGTTCGCTTCATAGACTATACATTGACTTTTGGGCAACAGAGAAACCCTCCCACGATACAGGAAGCAGAGGAGACTGGACTACAGCAGCTGGCATTGCGAACATCAACTTCCTGGGCAACCGCAACATCAGAAGCACAAGCGCGACGGTAATAAGCTGGACCGAACCAAGATGAAGAAACCATTTCTCTTCCCAAATTTTTTTAGTAATATAGTTGAATTAGTAACTGCTTTTTTGTTCGTACATCTCTGGATTTGCTTCCTTGAAAGGCATCTTTATTGGTTCCTCACCAAAAAATCCATTGTTAACTTTGAAGGATGGCTAAAACGCCAGAATGGTGTACATTATTTTACGGGAAAACTAGGCTTAACTGCTGATAGCGTGCCCAGTTAGCCAAGTTTTCGTTCATCCAGACAGTATTGCCTACGCCTAAATCCTCGCACTGTCTAAGGAAGTCGTTTAGTTCATCCACAGTGCTTGAGGTGAAACTGCTGGCTTCGTTGAAGTCTGCCCCGACCTCAGTGTTCACAAGCTTCAGACCTAAGTTTTGTGCGGTTTTCATTTGGGAAATCGCGCCGGAAACGCTCCAGCTGTTGAAGTAAAAGTGCATGCCGACATAGACAGAGTCGTATGGGTCGTTGAAAACGGCGGTTGACCAAGCAGTGTTCCATTTGTCGATGACAAGTGTGTTTGTGTAACCTGCGTTGCGTACGTCGTTGATGAGGTTTTGGAAGACTGTGTGGAAGTCGGTGCTAACGTATTCGTTGCCCATTTCTACCCACACGCGCGGGTTATTTGGCCATGCTTGGCAGACTGCTAATATGCTGTTTCTTGCGACGTCAAGGTTTGTTCGGAATGTTGCTGCGCCCTGTTCTGTTGGTGGGTAGATGTGGTTTCTATCTACGATGATTATCCAGTTTGAGGGTGTGTGGTCTAAGAAGTACTGGATGTATTCAGCGTGGTAGGGGTGTGGTCCGCTCATCCAAGTTGGGTTGAAGCTCATGCGGTACAGGTTTAGGCCGTTTGTTTGCATGACGGATATTATGTTATTGATTTGGTTTGTGCTGGTTGGGTAGCCGCTTATGCCTTTGAGTGCTTGTGTGTTAATTGGTGGTGGAGTTGGTGTCGGAGTTGGGGTTGGTTGGTGTCGTTGGTGTGGGAGTGTTTGTTGGTGTAGGGTTTGGTGAGGGGTTCTGTGTTGGAGAGGGAGAGGGTGTTGGTGTGGGTTGAGGTGTAGTTGTAGGTGCTGGAGTAGGTGTTGGCGGTTGGTTAAGTAGTATGCGGCCTGATGTTGTTAGGTTTGTTTGGACTGTGAGATTTGATGAGCCTGTTGGTAGTAGGCAGGCTATGATTGATACTATTATAAGAGCGATTGCAAGGGGGTGTTGGTTCTTTCTGGTCGTGCGCATTGCCCACCGTTTAATTATGTATTAATATATCAGATATTAAATGTTGTGTTTGCGTATTATACATATTTGTTGTGTATTACGCATAAACAATTCTTTTTTTAATTTTTCAATTAGCTCGCACTTTCTGTTCTGTTGCTTGCAATTTTCTTAATATCAACGTCACTTCAGAACGAATCTAAATTTCAGTTATAGGCATATCTCAATCACATACGCTTAAGATGAGAAACATATTACTAAGGCATGCTAGTTTGAAACGATTTATTGAAGTGCAAACGACGGCAATATCCAGAAACAACCGCTTTCGGCATCCAAGCAAAACATTGACAACTCTGCTAACGCCACAACTAGTTTATTTTTAGATTTTTCTAATGAGTGATTGTTTTGGAGACAGAAAACAAATTATCAAATATGGTTTTGTTGCCAGCATTAAACGAAGAGGAAGGCATAGGGCTAACCATCAGTGAGTTAAAAGAGAGCCTAAGCGGTTTTCAAAATCTTTACTTTCTAGTTGTGGACGGAAATAGCAAAGACAAAACAGTGGAGATCGCAAGGAGCTTAGGCGCCGAGGTCCTTATTCAAGAAGGCAAAGGCAAAGGAAATGCAATAGACTGCGCGATAAGACATGTCAACAAAAATGTACAATACGTGATATTAACGGATGCGGATCACACTTACCCAGCACAGTACATACCTGGGATGATAAAAGTACTCGAGAACGATCCTGCGGTCGGCATGGTATGTGGTAACAGGTTTAATTCTAGTCTTCCACGCGATAGCGGTGGTTACGAGTTCTATTTAGGCAACAAAATCTTGGCCAGTCTACACAATTTTATGAACGGTATTACCCTAAACGATCCACTTACCGGTTTGAGAGTTATCCGATGGAGTGTTCTGAAAGATTGGAAACCGAAATCCAAAGGCTTTGACATAGAAGTTGAATTAAATCACCACGTCGAAAGTAAACATTACGGCATAAGAGAAATCGATATCCCATATAGAGAACGTTTGGGCGTCAAAAAACTGAAAGTAAGACATGGATTTGTGATATTAGAACGAATATTTGAACAAGCATTTTCAGAGCCAATCAAACCAAGAAAACAGGGGAGATGCTTTTGAAGGTTGCAATAGTTGGATCAGGCACGGTGGGTCAAGCAACTGGCATGGGATTCATTAACAGGGGCAACCAAGTAACTTTCCACGACATCAACAAAGACAAGTTATTATCTTTGAAAAACAAAGGCTTTGATACGAGCGATAACTTAGAAAAAACAATTAGTAATGCAGATGTTGTTTTTGTTTGTGTTCCGACACCGACTGTCCAGGAGAAAATCGATTTTTCCTACATTCTTGAATGCACTGAGAAAATTGCAGACAGCGCTCAAGAATTCAAAAAAGTATTCAGTTATTACTTATCGGAGTACAATCCCTCCACAAACGACTAGGACAAAACTAATTCCGCTGATAGAGCGCGTCTCTGGCCTAAGATCTGGAGTAGACTTTGGAGTATGTATGAATCCCGAATTCCTAAGAGAAAAAACAGCGAATGAGAGATTTTCTTAACGCCCAATAGAATTGTGGTGGGGGCATTAGATAACAAATCGGGAGAAGCGTTGAAGAAAATTTATTCCGGATTCTCTTGCCCATTTGTTTTGACCGATTTGGATACTGCTGAGATGATAAAATACACATCTAACATGTTTCTTGCAGCCAAAATATCGTTTTTCAACGAGATATATCTAATTTGTAAGAAGATAGAATTAGATCCAAGAACTGTAGCAGAAGCAGTTGCGCTTGATCCACGAATAGGCAGCTACGGCGTTGACGGAGGAAGACCTTTTGGCGGATTTTGTTTGCCAAAAGACTTGGCTGCTTTCATTTAGTTTGCTAAATTGAAAGGGTTTAATCCGATAATTTTAGAAGCCACAGCTAAAGTCAACCAGGAGATATGTCATCAGTGCTCTGAGGATGATTTGTTTCAATTGGAGAAAGAGCAAACTTGTTTATCTTAGGGGCGCTAGGTTTTTCGATGCTTCCAGCAGGATAGAGTTTTCCGTGTGCTTTATTTATCAGAATTGGCTATTCTTGGTCAATATTGAAAACAGCGACAGTAATGGCAATGACTAAAACGATAAAAAACAGCAAGAGTGCGTATAATTTTTTGTTAACTGATTTTTTTAGGAACTGTTATTTTGATTAGTTTAAGAGCGGTTTTTACATCGTTAAGAAATTTTCGAAAAACAGAGTCTGGCTTAGTTTACACGACAATGGGAACAATGGGAGCATCACTTTTAGGCGGTTTATTTTGGTTTGTGTTGGCGTCATTACTGGACGTTGAAAGCTACGGATTAACTAATTACTATATTTCGCTTGCCTCCGTTTTTTCCGCCATTGCACTGCTGGGAATGGATGCTACAATAATTACTTTTATGGCTAAGGGCGAAAGGCGAATTTGGAATCAGGCAAATTCGCTTGTTTTAATCTCTGGTTTAAGCGTGGCAATAATTTTGTCATTGTTTCAGTGGACTTCTGGGCATTCTTTCGATCGCTATGGTTTTTTTCATGATGGCGCTTGCTGAGGCTTTAGGCGGAAAGAATTACCGTGAATATGCTGTCTTGTCAATAGGGCAAAGAATAACTCAAATAGTGTTGTCTCTGCTTTTCTACTATTTTTTTGGATTATTGGGTATAGTATTTGGTTACTTTTTAGGCAACCTTTTGTTTTGCTATAAGTACCTTCGATTCATCCCTAACTTTTCCTTGAAAGTTGATAGTGTTAAAGAAAAGCGTACTTTTGCTATGCATAGTTACGGCTTTAACTTGATTAGGAATTTCACCATGAACCTTGACAAAGTCGTGATTGCGCCGATTTTTGGTTATTATATGCTTGGTTTGTATCAGCTTGGTTTTCAGTTCTTTATGTTTCTAAGTATTATCCCGTTGAGTCTTTACTACTATCTTTTACCTGAGGAATCAAGCGGAAAAGACAAGAAGAACATCAAATACTTGGGCGTTGGGCTGGCCATACTTGCAGGTATTTCCGCTGCCATTGTTGTTCCCTTCGTAGTTAATCGGCTCTTTCCTTCTTTTGCTGAATCAATTGTTGTTGTTCAAATTATGTGCTTGGCTGTAATTCCTTCGACGATATCAGCTATACTTAATGCTTCTTTGCTTGGAAAAAGCAAAAGTGGTCCTGTTTTAGTTGCAGGAGTAATTTACATGATGTTTCTTGTTGCAGGTTTACTTTTGCTTGGGCAAGTTTTCGGTGTTTATGGCTTAGCAATTACGCTTGTGATTGCTCAATCCATTCAAGCTAGTTATCTTCTGCTTAAATTTAAAACAGCAAAAAAATAAAAAAAGGAAAGTGGTTTTGAATTATTTACGGTGTGTTTGAAAGCCTAAAGTTATCTGCGCAAAGTAGTATTGGGTTTTGCACGCTATAGGTGTAACGTATACCCATTTCAGCGATTGTAGCGCTTGATGTGTCTCCGCTAGTAGCGGTCATTTGCAGTATTTTTACTCCGTTAACATACATTTCAGCAAGGTTTGTTTCTGAGTCCCAGTGCAGTTTTACATCGTACCATTGGTCTACGTTGATTGGGATCGCTGTGGATGCTATGTATCTGTTGCCTGCGAAGAGAATCCATTTGTTTACTCCTCCTTCGCGTCTAATTCCTGCTAGTGCCAAGTCCGCAGCGTTGTCGTTTGTGAACCTTAGTAGATAGAATCTGTCATTGTTGTTTTGTAGTATCTGAGTGCCTGTTGTACTGCCGACTATTCTGAAGCAGGCGCTTGAGTATACATCAGGTTGGTTGTTTATGGTTTTACGTAGTGCTGCGTTTTCTCTGGAGGTTGTACTTCCACTTGTGTAGAATCTTGCATTGTAGCTGCCTGAGTATGGCATGGAGTTTGTGACTGATACGGTGTCTCTGGAGGTTCGGGTTGTTGATGTCCAGCTGCTTGTGGATCCTGATTCAAATCCGTCTTGGAAGATGCTTGTAGTTGGTGGCGTCGATGGGGTTGGTGTTGGATATGGTGTTGGGTTTGGGCTTGTGGTAGGTGATGGTGTTGGATATGATGTTGGATTTGGAGATGATGTTGGGTGTGGAGTTGCCGTGGGTGATGGTGTTGGGTTTGGACTTGTTGTAGGTGACGGTGTTGAGGTTGGGGATGTTGTTGGTCTTGGAGTCGTTGTTGGCGATTGAGTTGGGTTTGGAGATGTTGAGATGGGTGATGTTACGGTTGGGAAGTCTAATCCTAGTTGTTGGTATCGTGGCATGTTGTTTAGGTTTTCGTTCATCCATACTGTGTTGCCTATGCCCATGCTTGCGGATTGAGATAGGAATTGGTTTAGTTCCGCTACTGTTGATGTTGTGAAGCTGTTGTATTCGTTGTAGTCTGCGCCGATTTCTGTGTTGATGAGTTTTATGCCTTTAGACTGTGCGGTTTGCATTTGCGACATTGCGCCTGAAACGCTCCAGCTGTTGAAGTAGAAGTGATAGCCTTGGAATGTGTTATCTAGTGGATCGTTTACGAGTGTCCATGCTTGATTCCATTTATCGAATAGTATCGGATTTGTGTAGCCGGCTGCTCGGATTTCTGTTACTAGGCTTTGCATTCTTGAGTAGAAGTCGTTTGAGATGTATTCGTTTATGAGTTCAACTATGACTCGTGGATTGTTTGGGTAGGCTTGTAGGACTTCAAAGATGCTGTTTCTTGACTGTTGCCCAGTTGTTGCGTGCTGAGGTGGCGGATGCTTCGGTTGGTGGGTATAGGTGGTTGCGGTCGACGATTATTGTGAAGTCGCTGTGGTCTAGTAGGTATTGAACAAATTCTTTGTGGTAGGGGTGTGGTCCGCCTGACCATTGTGGATTGGCGCTCATTCGGTAGGTGTTTAAGCCGTTTGCTTTCATTGTGTTTATGATGTTGTCGAGTTGTCCAGTGCTTGTTGGGTAGCCGCTTAAGCCAAGGAATACTCGGTTAGGTGATTGGTTGATTGCTGCTTGTGCAGTTGACGCAAAGATTCCTAGTAGCAATGGTAGCATTATGGACAAGACAACAATTGCTTTCATTTTATTTTTCATATTGTTCTCTCTCTTCCTTGGGTCTGCATGTTGCCTTGATTTTAATTAAGATTTTTTGAAAAATTTTTTTGACGTATCTTGTTAAGTATGGTAAGAAGTTTGAGAAGTATGGTTGGCTAACTTAGTTAATTGTAGTTAACGCTTTTTTTCTATTTTTGCCTTGTTTTTTATGACGGTTTTCGTAATATTCTGTTTTTCGATATATTCTCGATTGAAAAGTAGACTTTATATCATTAGTTTTCGAATGTCTGTTTAGGGAGAAGGAAGCGTATGTTCAATTATCTAAAGCGAGCTGTTGCTGTAGCTAAGCCTACAACAATGCGTTATATTGTTGTCAAATACATCATATCCACTAAATAAAACAATTTTTTGTAAGAGGATGAACCATCAATGATTAGTCTATCTCATACTTTAAGAAAATTCAAGCCGATAAACAGTGTTCTGCTCGTTATCTTAATGGTATCTATGATTGTACCCTTTTCCACTGTCGGATTCGCCTCAGCGGAAGATCCGCCGAATATAACTTTGAAGTGGACTGCTTCTGTTTCAGGCGGTGGAGAGGCTCTTCTAACATATGATGCTGTACCAGCAACTGCTGGTGAAGAGGTTTTTCATGCTGGAGGCCCTGTTCAGCCTTCGTCAACAGCTGGCAGCGTACGCTGTTTGAATGGGCGAACTGGCGCACAGATCTGGAGAACCAACATCTATGGAGTCGGCGACACTGCAACTATGCAGATGGCCGATGTTGACAATGACGGCAAAATGGAGATCTTGGTTGCTTTGCAGCATCCCTCAGGCTTGTACATTTTAAATGCTGAAGATGGATCGATACTTTGGAATGCACCTGGAACATACAATGGTCATTCTGGATATTTCACTCGTGTTGGGTCATCGACGATACTGGGCGGTCGTATTGATGGCAGCGGAGTTGTTGGTGACACTGACGGCGATGGCACACGTGACATCTTTATCGGCATTATGGCGTATGAAACACAACCAACCACTGGAGCGATTATTCACTATGAATGGAACGGAAACACTTTTGTTGAACGTGGTCGTGTTCAGGTCTGGCATCCATGTGCTGGTGGTTTATCGCTTGGCGATACTGATAACGATGGTATCCCTGAGTTGTACATGAATGAGCGTGACGTTTACTTTGGTGATGGAAGTGCGGGACGTGGAACTACATGCTTTTGATGTTTGGAATGGTACCAATGACGTTTTTGATGTGCGTTGGAGA